>NZ_CANMAB010000068.1:0-21630 GCF_947495635.1 uncultured Virgibacillus sp.
CATAATAGCTACTAGAGGAAGCGTAAATCTGAGCATGTAGTGATAAGGAATGAGCGAATTTTGCTCCGTTTTTCTTATCTCTGTAGCAGTATATATATCACGTATATAACTGGCAGTAAGCCCTCATTGATTGAAGTTTCACTTTATGGCATCTTGACTTTAAAAACAAGTTGGAATTATTCTATTATTAATTCAATTTGTTGTTTAGTAAAAATCGAGTAGGAGGGAACAGCTAATGAATCAAAAGAAAACGAATTTGCTCCGTGAGCGTTTATTGCATGGATACAATCAGGAATTAGATTATGGAGGGGTATCTGGTGAGCGAATTGCTGATCGTTTAAACGAAATAGCTACTATTGGTCGAACTGAAGATGGTGGGGCCAATCGTCCAGGGTATTCAAAAGAGGAAGTGGCTGCTCAAAATAAAGTTGCCATGTGGATGAAGAACGCAGGACTAGAGGTGAAAGAAGATGGTGCTGGGAATTTAATTGGAAGACTAGAGGGTAAAGAAGCTACACGTCCCGCTATTATGAGTGGTTCCCATGTGGACAGTGTACCAAATGGTGGCCATTTCGATGGAGTGCTTGGTGTGATTGCCGCATTAGAGGTAGTAGAGGCATGGAATACTATAGGATATCAACCAACGAAACCCTTTGAAGTAGTGGTGTTTGCTGATGAGGAGGGGGCGCGGTTTAATGGTGGGCTGAATGGAAGTGAAGCAATGATTGGAAACTTTAATATGGAAGAGAAAAAACAGTTAGTGGATAAGGAAGGATATAGCTTTGAAGAAGTTCTAAAACAGGTTCAATTAAGTGTGGAAGGCTATCAGAATGCGAAACGGGATATGAACGAGATTGAATTATTTGTAGAGGTACATATTGAGCAGGGGAAACAGTTGGAAAAAGAAGGGCTGCCATGTGGTGTTGTGACAGGAATTGCTGGGCCTTGCTGGTTGGAGCTCACATTTTTAGGAGAAGCAGGTCATGCAGGAAATACACCGATGAAAGATCGAAAGGATGCTCTTGTAGCCGCAAGTGAATTTATCTATCAAGTGAATAAGCTACCCAAAGAAATGAATGATACTGCTGTTGCTACCATTGGGAAACAACTCGTAGAACCAAATGGTGTAAATGTTATTCCGGGCAAAGTAACTTTATATGTTGATATTCGAGATATTTATCAGAATACTAGAGATGTATTAGTGGATAATGTTTTAAATCTAGCAGAAGCGATTGCCGATAAGCATCATCTTATGTTTAACTATGTAGAAAAAACGAGGGTGAAGCCAGTACCGATTATGAGTGATAAGCAGGAATTATTAGCAGAAACCATCGAGGAAATGGATATGAAACCTTATAAGTTACCAAGTGGAGCTGGACATGATGCCATGATTATTGGCGAAAAAGTTCCAGTAGCCATGCTATTTGTCCAAAGCAAGAATGGAATTAGCCATAATCCTTTAGAATGGTCTGATTTAAGTGATTGCGTGCAAACCATACATGTGTTGAAAAATTTTGTAGAAAAGATACAGTAAGCATATTTAGTGGATAACCGACAAGGGGGGAGGTAACCTTTTAATTCTGTTTCTGTATCTTCTCTGTCAAAGCGTTCCATATGATAATAATAGGTAGCTTCAGGAATACCCACAACAAGAAGAATACCTTTTAATCGGAATCCTTCTTCTTTGAGTTCGAATGCCACCTTTGCCTGTGCTTTTCGTAGAAGGCATTCGGATTCTCCCGAAAAGCTTTTAGCTTTTTTAAGTAGGCATTCTCTAGCCTTAGTAGTTCATTCTCACGTTCTAACTCTTCTTCACGTGTTCTCTTTTTTGCTTCCTGCTTCTTCTGATTAATGGGTTTTTTAGGCATAGAAGGACGCCCCTTTTGTTTTAATTCCAGGCCTTCCTTACCTTGTTTGCGAAATTTTTTCATCCAGAGTTTAACAATGGACGAAGTGCTCAACTTAAATGGAACAGCAGTTTCTCTATAAGAAGCACCTGTCTCTAACATAAATTGTATCGTATCTAATTTAAATTGAACAGCATACTCCTTCTTTTTATTTCTTCGTTTTAGTCCCGCCATACCGTGACGCTCATAGTTTTTCACCCGTTCATATATTGGTGTAAAGCTACTCATATGATATTTTTTGGCTAAGGAACGATATGAAAGATTTCCATCTATATACTCGGTGACAACCTTCCCTTTAAATTCTTCACTATATTTAGCCACAAAAACACCCCCTGAAATTAGTTTTTTACTCTAACTTCAGGGGGTCGGTACCTTATCGTTCGTTTTTTATTGTATCTTCATTCTTTTGTCTCAGCCTCTCATAATAAACCATCTTGTTCGAATAGAAAATTGTATGGGATATCGATAAAAATAAATTGTTGTTCTGAGATAGGATGGGAGTATGTCCTAATTCGCTCGTCTCTCTCTATATCTGTATATAAATCAGAAAGTATTCCTTTTTTCTCCATATTCATACGTACAATATTTTCAAAGAAGTACGGGCGCCAGCTCCAGTTTTTTTGTCGTCCTTCGTTACGCAATTCCCATTCACCATCCAGATTCTTTTCCGCGTTGGAGGATAATTGAAAGCCTGCTTCATTACAAATATATACTCGAAATGTAAATGCATCACAATCCTTAGCAACGGTCAGGATTGTTTCGTCATAAGGGGCATCTGGATTTATTTTTTTCAAAGTTGTTCCTAATTGTTGATTAATTCTATTTGTCAAATCTAACTGCGCTTTCATTTTCTTATGCTCAAATGTTATAAAATGGTGGAAATCTTTCTTAACTTTATCCTTACAGTTGTCTGCTGATATAAATTCAGGGTGTATCTTTTCCAAATAGCTTCCTTGATAATAACGACCACCATTTCGCCATGCATAATTTAATTGTTGGAACGTTGTAATGCCTTTAAAGAGTAAGGTTGCGCCAATTTTACGAGAAAGCATAGATAATAAATGGTGTACATCTTGATACAATTGAGGTAGGTCATCATCTTGTAGAAATGCTACATCTACTTTTATTATATTGGGTTTAATGATAGCTAATTTATCTAGGTTACCATTACGTTGACCAACGTCATCAATTGCGATTTGTAAACCATATGTTTGTATATATGCAAATAAATGCTTTAGTTCATAGATATGATCTGTGACAAATGACTCAGAAAATTGTAGTATTAAATTTTTTAGCATCAGTCCCTTTTCAGCATAAGTATTTAATAATGCCATCATGCTATCGCCATCATCCTTGAGCAATAAATTAGCATCATAATGAATAAATAAAAATTGGGACTGATCCGAACATATATACTTATCTAATACCTTATGAAGCACCGCATTACTTAGCTCTAATCGGAATTCGCTCGGTATCGATTCATCTTTTACAAACCAACAGAGGTTATGTAATTCTTTGTCTTCTCCTTGAAAATAAGGTATAACTTCATAGCCAATAATTAATTGATTTTCTGCACTTATAATCGGATCGAAGTATGGAACGATCTGATCAAGCTTCATCATGATATCTAATGGGTCCATACGTATCAACTCCATAATTGTCCTTTATACCCCATAGTATAGCATGTATGAATACGATTTTCTCCTAACATAGCCTATAATAATAACCAAGTTTTGCTAAATGAAGAAAGTAGAGCTTCTGTATTTTCTGTAAAAATAGAATAACTATCTTAGATTTGTTAGTACGATAACTTTTCATTTTCATGCATTACAATATTCTTATAGATATCTAAAAGAGGTTGGAACGAAAGAATATTTAGATATGTAAAACCCAAACTTTATCTGAAATAGTTTAGATGAAGTTCGGGTTATTGTTATGGTTATAGGTAGTTCATTCATTGCTAAGTCAAAATGCTTCGCTTTTCGCGGGGACGTATTAGCTTCCTCAGAAAGTAAAGAACGCTTTCCTGTGGGATGTTCAGGCTCACGCTTTTCCCGTAGGATAAGGAAGGCTTCGGTAGCGATACATTGCACGCAGAAAAAGCGTTTTTCTTTTTCAAGGAGTCTACGAAATTTGACTGCGCTTCGTATGAACATTTATTTTATCGTTCAGCTTTGAGTTAACTATTTTAGTTTCGCTTATATATTCTAAATAACTTAAGATAATCTGTGAACTGACCAAATCGTTCCAGTTGCATCTGTACCGCCTAGATCGACATTAATAGTTAATCCATCTGCGACATATTGAATAGCAATGACATCCCCAGCATCTAATTCTACATCTCCTTCTAATGTTACTTGGCCGCTTCCTAGTATGGCCCTTAATGTTAGCAATAGAACAATGTCTACGTTTAGAACGGGAAATAACCCTGTAATTAAGTCTGTAGTAACTGGTGATATTCGTTGGACTACTAAAGCTGGATTTATTCCTGCTCCTAATGAAACAGTAATAGCTGCTGTAGTTGAGTAACTGATAACAGCTTTTATAGAATATCGTCCTGTTGCAGGAATGGTATATGTTCCAGCTACTTCGTCAAATCCTGCTGCATCATAAAAAGGACTCACTACAGACCAATTGTCCAGTTGGGTATCGGCAGCTACAGTTGTAGGGACCCTGTTAGCGGAAAAGCCGATATCTGTTACAATATCTCCCGTTGCGCCAGTAACGCCAGTAGCGCCGGTAGGTCCGGTAGCGCCAGTAACGCCAGTAGCACCGGTAGGTCCGGTAGGTCCGGTAGCGCCCGTAACGCCAGTAGCACCAGTAGGTCCGGTAGCGCCAGTAACGCCAGTAGCGCCGGTAGGTCCGGTAGCGCCCGTAACGCCAGTAGCGCCCGTAACGCCAGTAGCCCCAGTAGCGCCAGTAGCGCCGGTAGGTCCGGTAGCGCCAGTAGCACCGGTAGTTCCAGTAGCCCCCGTAACGCCAGTAGCGCCAGTAACGCCAGTAACGCCAGTAGCCCCAGTAGCACCGGTAGCGCCAGTAGCACCGGTAGTTCCAGTAGCCCCCGTAACGCCAGTAGCGCCAGTAGGTCCGGTAGCGCCAGCAACGCCAGTAGGTCCGGTAGCCCCAGTAGCGCCAGTAGGTCCAGTCGGCCCAGTAGCTCCAGTAGGACCATTTTCACAACATGAAGGTAAATTAATTTCATTTATGATGTTTAAGTTACCACATCGACAGTGGTTATAGTGTTTATTACAATTAGTACAGTAGCTATGATTTATATCTTCATCGTAGCTATCAATATACTCCACATGTAATTCTTTGTTTTTGCAATATGAACAGTTATTTTTATTAGCAGGACAATTACATCTTTTATGGTAAAATTGTGGAAATTTACTGCTCGACATCTTGTTCCCTCCTCTAACAAAAGCTGGACTTCTATATTCTATTAAAAGAAAAAAATGACGGTGTAATTCAAAACCCTACTATCCGGTAAAATAATGTAAAAGTTTACATCTTATACAGGTAGGAAATACGTATGTGAGAGAGGAATTTTAGTGGAATTCAAGAAAATTAGTATATTTGTCAGGAGCTTATTATGGCAGTATAATTTCTGAATATTAAGCTTAACACTAATTTATAACAGAGATTATTAGAAAAGGGTCTTTTATAGAATGTAATATTCATTTCCAAAAAAGAAGCTTACACAGATGACCGTGTAAGCTTCTTACTAATTGTTTACATATCTACGTCCAATTTGTTTGCTTTATTTTCCTTTGCTTTTTTAAGAACAAAAAAGTAAGCATCACTGTAAATTGCACCTATTATAAATGATAGACGAAGCTCTAAACGGAAACCAATTTCCGCATTTAAGATATAAACAAAAACCATATAACTCATAAAAAATGGTTGGAATCATCGATTAAATATACATAGTTGCAATTCAAAGTGCGATTTCGGCTGTTGCTTAGTTTGCCCAAGAGAAGTATCTCCAAAGAAGATTAAAGTCAATTTTCGTTAAGGAATAAGAAGTGATAAACAACGGAACGGCTATGGCTAATCGGTTAAACACTTTTTTGTTTAAGGTAGTCAGCAATAACAGAACGAGCGGCACGAAACGCTGTATCTCCTGAGGTTATTGGCAGTACAATGGCTCCAAGAACTGCTATTGTACTAGAATATGCGCTCCTCTATTTCGAATAGATATCACCCTGTTAAATAGTCGTGTGCTGCGCCCGCAAATATGGTTATTATTATTTATTTATTTCTCAAACTAAATTCGATATGATAATATCGTTAATTATTGGATAATTTCATTATAAAGAAGTCCTTCATCAAGTTTCACTAGCTTTAACCTATTGGTTTTTTTAATATAAATTGATTTATATTTTATTTCACCATTCTTTTTAAAAAGGATAACGCGTTTATAAAGATTATCTTTTGTTATATCCCAATCCATTTCTTTCATGTCGACCACATCGCTAATAATGGGATATTCAACTAAATCTTGTAATGGATGATCTGATTGGTGAGAGAGAGGTGCTTGTTCGGTCTTCTTACTCACTAATGATTGATAGCTTCCATTACATGAAGTAAGTAATAGTAAACTAATTACCAGAACACTAATTTTCATTTTTTATCCAACTCCTTTATTAACAAAATAAGGAATTAATCTGAGATTTTGCTAAGTGTTAAATGAGAATTTGCTTAGAATATTCGCGTTCTCGAAAATATCTCTGTATTTTTTCACTAGATTCACTGCAATTAAAGGCAATACAAAGAAGTTGGGAGTGAACTAAAGAAGTTCATAACAGATCCATGTACAAATAGACACGGAACTATTGTTAGGAGTTATCAAACCACTTGTCCTTTTTGCTTTGCTTAAAATTTTTCTGTATTCGTTAGTTGTTTTTATTAATCGTTTATTTAGATATGCTATTAGGGAGCTGCGTTTTTGGACAACTACTTATTTTGCTAGTAACTAAGTAAATAAGAATGGATAATATCATTAAACAAAAGGTAATATTTTGTGATATACCAATAATGTTATTCCAACTACTCATACCATTTATATATAATTGAAAAAGCAAGCCTGCAAGTAAGATTAATAATACAAATGGTGTTTTTCTTAGGAAGAACCCAATAACACCACCAATAATCCCTCCTAGCGCAGAAGCTCCATACCACTCTACATATGTAGTAATAGGCGTTGAGATTGCATTATCATCATAAAAATAGCCAATTACAAAATAAAATGTAATTGCAACAATTGTATAAATGACTGCAAATAAAGCTGCTTCCTTCAAGCTTTTTGAAAATGTATAGCCTACAAACATTGCTAATATAAACCACATTGGCAAGGAGTTAATCATAATGGATAAATAGGAAACAACAAATTTAGTAAATGATATGTCACCAAGCAAAAATAAGTTATCAGATATAACAGAGGCAGTTCCTACAATCAAGCCTACAATGATAGTGAAAATAGTGAAATGTTTCCAGCCTCTTTTTTGAACTTGTTTGTCTACCAACAATAACTCCCCCTTTTATCATTTTATGCTTCCTTTATTCTATTATAGAAGGATTATGTGAATTATTACAATTGTTCCTATAAATTTCCTTGATCAGTACACTTTATCCCACTTCGGTATAGGAATCATCGTCTATCTATGGGTTTTAATGGCTGACTTATATTTTTTCATAACTCTAAACTTGTCTTGCACATTAGCATGTATGGTATGTTAGTATTTTAGTGAAAAGGGAGGATGGGTAATGAATATAGAACAATGGCAGAAATGGGTAAAGGATTATTATAATCATCGAGGATGGTCTAATTTAAATGTATTTATTCGAATCGGTTTTCTAGCGGAGGAAACTGGGGAAGTAGCGAGAGCGATAAGGTCACTAGAAATCGGTCGTGATCGTCCCGATGAAGCAAATAATACTTTCGAGGAAAATAAGCAAGAATTAATAGAAGAACTTGGGGATGTACTGGGCAATGTTACAGTGATTGCAAACAAATATAATATTTCGTTAGAAGAAGTATTTCAAGTACATAAGGAGAAATTGTCTAATCGCTATCTAGACGATGAAGAATAGTATATTTGTCATTACATAAAAAGTAGCTGCAGCGTTGTGGCTACTTTTTGTATTTATTCATCATACAACAAGACATGATGCAGGACGCATTTCAGTATTATTGTACATGGATTTTTTATAAGAAAGGGTAGCAGCGATAAATTTGAAAAATTTAATATGAAAGGCTAAATGAAGGGAACAGGCTATTTTCACTTGTTGGTATCACATACTGTAAAGCATCATATATTCACTCATAGTCAACTATTGATTGTCCATCTCCTCTTTTTTGAATAATTCTATTTTTAGAGAATAGAATCTATTGTAGAATCATGTGCTTTTTCAAGCATCGAAAGAGGAGGTTTACATCGTGGGAAAAGAAAGTGAACGGAAACATGAGAATAAAAAGCAAGAGCAGTTGAATGAATTTGTAAGGGATAACTATGGAAAGATTATGACTACAGAAGAAAGTGTTAAAGTTTCCAATGATGAGGATACGTTAAAAGCAGGGATTAGGGGACCGCAGCTTTTAGAAGATTTTATGATGCGTGAAAAGATGACTCACTTTGATCGCGAGCGTATACCAGAGCGTGTTGTTCATGCTCGCGGTTATGCAGCCCATGGTTATTTTCAGGTATATGAGTCTCAAGAAAAGCTAACAACGGCAAAGTTCTTGCAGGACCCATCTGTAAAGACACCTGTTTTTCTTCGTTTTTCTCAAGTAGCGGGTTCAAGAGGTGTGAATGAAACCAATCGTGATGTACGAGGGTTTGCTACAAAGTTCTACACAGAAGAGGGGAATTTTGATTTAGTAGGAAATAATATTCCTGTCTTTTTTATTCAAGATGGTATTAAGTTTCCAGATCTCATACATGCTGTAAAACCAGAGCCTCATAATGAAATACCACAAGGACAAACGGCACACGATACATTTTGGGATTTCATTGCAAATAATCAAGAATCAGCACATATGATGATGTGGATTATGTCTGATCGTACGATACCTAGAAGCTTTCGAATGATGGAAGGGTTTGGTGTACATACCTTTCGCTTCGTAAATAAAGAGGGAACATCACGGTTTGTAAAGTTTCATTGGAAACCGAAGCTAGGGGTTCATTCTTTAATTTGGGATGAAGCACAAAAGCTTGGAGGGGCTGATGCTGATTATCATAGACGAGATTTATGGGAGAACATTGAAGCAGGCAATTACCCAGAATGGGAACTAGGGATTCAAGTACTTGAAGAAGAGGATGAATTTAATTTTGATTTCGATATTTTAGATTCAACGAAAATTTGGCCAGAAGAAGATGTTCCTGTTCAAATCATTGGAAAGATGACGCTAAATAAAAATGTTGATAATGTATTTGCAGAAACGGAGCAACTAGCACTTCATCCAGGTAATATTGTTCGAGGTATTGATTTTACGAATGATCCATTGCTGCAAGGGCGTTTGTTTTCTTATACAGATACGCAGTTTTACAGAGTAGGAACCAATTTTAAAGAACTGCCAATAAATCGACCCATTTGTCCTGTTCATAATAACCAGAGAGATGGTGCTGCTAGAATTACTATCGATAAAGGGCAGGTTGCTTATCATAATAATTCCCTTGCGAATAATACACCTTATACTGTACCAGGTAGTAAAGGCGGTTATGTAACCTATCCTTCCGCAGTCGAAGGCATAAAAATTAGGGCAACAGCAAGGAGCTTTATGGATCATTTCTCACAGGCTCGTCTGTTCTGGAATAGTATGACAAAGGTTGAACGAGAGCACATCATTGATGCATTTAGTTTTGAATTAGGGAAAGTCAATAGTATATCTGTAAGACAACAGGTAGTAAATATGTTAGGACGTATCAGTAGTAAATTGGCAGCTAGTGTGGCTCGAAATGTTGGTGCAGAGATTCCAGATGTTGAAGCGTCGACGGTAACCAAGAAATCACCAGCTGTGAGCATGGCAAATACAATATTTCGTCCTGATACGTTGCGTGTAGGTGTAATTATTGGCCAAGGATTTAACGAGAGCGTAACGAGGGCAATATTGAATCAATGGAAAGCAGTAGGACTTCAGCCAGTAATGATTGCTAAAGATTTAGGAACGGTCACAGGGGAGAACGGGGAAAAGTGGAAGGTGGATAATAGCTTTTTGACGGGTTCTCCTCTTTTATATGATGGATTGTATGTTGTAGGTGGAGATCATATGGGAAATGATTTTATTTGGAAAACAAAATCCTATGTTGTAGAATCTTATAATCACTATAAACCCATTGGTGCTTCTGAGGAAGCTTCTACCATTATTGAATCTTTAGGCATAGATGGTCAGCCTGGTGTGCTAATAGAGCAGACATCAGAATTGTTTGCAGATGAATTTATTAAAGCAATGACGAAACAGCGCTTTTGGGCAAGAGGTTAGATAAAAGTCCTATTGAAAAGGATACTATAAAGTTGTGCGTGACTAAGCACCATTAATATTTGTATGATCATATGAACAAAGCTCTCCTTCAATAGAGGAAGGGTTGGACTATAATACGCCTACGGAAGAAGGACGTTCGTACACGAAAAACAAATAGTTGTAGCGTAAAAAAGAGCTTGTAGATAACCAAGAGGTTCCTCCTATAAGCTCTTTTAGTTATAAAAAAATGAATACTAGTCATCCTTTCTATACGGAACTAATGAAGCGTTCTTCCTATAGGATAAAAACGACATCTTTTAATAATTTACACCAAGTAAATTATTTGTCAATTAAACAACTTAAATGATATACTTCATCTGTAAAACAAATTCTTTTCTAAGAAGGGATGAGGAACATGGGTCGATTAGATAATAAGGTAGCGTTAATTACCGGAGCTGCCAATGGCATGGGGGCAATGGAAGCAAAGCTATTTGCTGAAGAAGGAGCAAAAATTATTGCAACTGATATTCAAACAGATCTATTAAATAAAGTAATAGATGATATAAAGGATAATGGTGGAGATGCAATAGCCTTTCAACATAATGTTTCGTCAGAGGAAGAGTGGAAGCAGGTCATTGCTGAAGCGCTGAAAGCATATGGAAAAATTGATATTTTGGTAAATAACGCTGGTGTATCTAGCCCAGAGACCATTGCAACAATGGAAATGAATGAATGGAATAAAGTAATGGATATTAATTTGAATGGCTGTGTTATAGGGATGAAGTATGTCATTCCAGAAATGCAAAAACAAGGTGGAGGATCTGTCATTAATATTTCTTCTATCGGGGGAATTGTTGGAATGGCTGGGACAAGCCCATATACTGCAGCGAAAGGTGCACTTCGATCCTTATCTAAGTCAGCAGCAGTAGATTATGCAAAAGATCATATTCGCGTTAACTCATTGCATCCAGGAATTATTGAAACACCGATGACAGCACCTTCTATGAAAGATGCGATGCAATACTATCAAACATTTACACAGCTTCCTTATTTAGGCAAGCCAGAAGATGTGGCATATGGCGCGTTATTCCTTGCATCTGATGAATCTCGCTTTATGACGGGAGCTGAGTTAGTTATCGATGGTGGTTGGACCGCTTTATAGAAGTGTAGTCAATGCTTTCTAACATAAATAAAAATAACCCAGTTAGCACATTGCTGGGTTATTTTTATTTATAAGGACCTTTAACAGATAAGTGAAGTAAGATTTGTGCCATTTTTTCTTTCGAATAAGGATAGTTGTTATTTATCCACCAAACGATGACTTCAAAATAGGCAGCTGTTGTATATACAATAATAACTTCTCTTGGTGCTGCTATTGTTTCATCGTTAGGAGAGACCATCGAAAGCCCTGCTTCAATAAAATGATAGAGTTCTTTTTTGAAGCCTGTAGCGAAGGGAGATCCTGTATTTTTAGCAAGTAGTGATTCATAAAAAGCTTGATTATCGAGGATATGCTCAAACAGGCGGATAAAGATCGTATAATTATCTAGATTCATATCTTTTAGCTCTGTCTGCGATTCGTTAACCTCTAACTTCTCATGAAAGTCCTCAAGTATTAAATTAGAAACATAGTGAACAAATTGATCAAGATCATCGAATCGGAGATAGAATGTTTGTCTTGTTACTCCAGCTTTTTCACAAAGATCTTTAATGGTTATTTCATGTAACTGTTTTTCTTTCATTAAAAGAATAAGGGATTTTTTTAAAAACGCGATGGTTCTTCTTATTCTGGGATCGCCAGTTTTTTTCTTCTTCAAATTCACCCAACCTCAAATCCTAAACTGCAAAAATTCCTATAATTAGTATACTTGTTCAAGCAACATAGATCAAAGAAACAACTTGTTTAATAAACTGAATTATACAAAAATTAAAAAGGATATACATTTACCTAAAAATAATTCCGATAAAACACATATAGAGGTTGTGAAGTATCTTATCTGAAAAGGGGTTTGGGTAGATGGAAAAAATAATGAATTTTAAGCATATAAAAAATAAGCTATATGTAAGCTTTTCAATTGTTATTATTTCAAGCTGTCTCTTAGGTATATATAACTTTATTTTCGTAGGCAAAACAAATCATCAAGTGGAAGAGATGATTGAGCAAGATCTACCGTATGTTAGCGTTGCTGAAGAAATAAACGCAAATTTGGCACAGCAAACGGGGCTAGCTAGAGGATATTTACTATATAATGCAGCTGATTATAAACAGCGATATGAAGCAATGAAGGAAGAAAACAAAACGTTAGAAGAACAGCTTGCCAAAAATGGTAACAATGAAGAGATTAAAGAACTAATACATATGAAAAACCAATGGGAAGAATCGGTAGAGTCAGTATTTTCTATTTATGACGCTGGAAATAGAGAACAAGCAATGACGAAGATGACAAGCGAGGTAGAACCATTAGAAAGTGAATTTCGGTCAAGGCTAGAAGAGTCTCTTACAGTAACGAAGGAAGAAATTACGGATGACGGGCAATCGATTATAGACGATGGGAAATCTACTCATATCGTTATAATTGTAGTTACCGTGTTAGTAGCCATCATAAGTATAGCTATAGAACTATTTATTGTTCGTATTATTTCGAGGCCAATCTTTAACCTAACAAAACGAATGAAATTAATCGCAAAAGGTGAGCTTCATCATGAGCCTTTACAAACATCATTAAAAGACGAATTAGGGCAGTTAATAAATGCTACCAATGAAATGAATCAAAATACGAATCAACTTCTGGGAAGAATTGGTTCCGTTTCTGAGACGGTAGGTAATCATAGCGAGTCATTGTCACAAACAGCGAATGACGTAAAAGCTGGATCAGAGCAAGTAGCAACTACGATGCAAGAGTTGTCAGCTGGATCGGAAACACAAGCAAACAACGCGAGTGACCTTGCCTTGAACATGGATAACTTTACAACAAAGGTCCGGGAAACAAATGATAAAGGAGCACTTATACAACAAGCATCAAATGAGATTTTAACAATGACTGAAGAAGGAGATTCAATGATGAAATCTTCTTCTGCCCAAATGGTCAAAATCGATGAAATTGTTAAAGATGCTGTTCATAAAGTGAAGGATCTAGACGTACAATCACAGGAAATATCTAGTCTAGTAAATGTAATAAGAGACATTGCGGATCAGACAAATTTATTAGCATTAAATGCTGCCATCGAAGCTGCACGAGCTGGAGAACATGGTAAAGGATTTGCTGTAGTGGCAGATGAGGTAAGGAAGCTTGCTGAGCAGGTAGGGGAATCTGTAACAGATATTACCAAAATCGTTTCCAATATCCAACAGAATTCAACGCTAGTAACAGAATCTTTACAAGGAAGTTATACAGAGGTAGAAGAAGGGACATCACAGATTAAATCAACTCAAGAAACATTCAATGGAATTTCTATGTTTGTTACGGAGATGGTTCATACAATAAATAGCATGGCTGACAATTTAGCAGAAATGACTTCAAATAGTAATAAAATGAATGAATCTATTCAAGAGATTGCTTCTATTACGGAAGAGTCGTCTGCAGGTATTGAACAGACATCTGCAGCAGCTCAGCAGTCTAGTAGTTCAATGGAGGAAGTAGTGGATAGTTCACAGCAATTAGCAAAGCTTGCTGAAGACTTAAATGAACTTGTAAAAAAATTTAAACTACGATAATAGAATATATTTAATCGTCTAAAGCTCTCGAGTTATTTCTTATCACGAGAGCTTTTTAGGCATTTGCATCCGTTTTATTTTTAAGTACTTTTAGGAGTATCCATTGAATAATTCCTCCAATACCTAAGCCAATTGGTAAAAATAAGATTGGCAACCACATAGGACCGATTAAGTTCCCAAATAATGTAAGATTAGATGAAAATATTAAACCTACTGTTACAAAATATGCCGAGAACACAAGAGGAAGATATGCAAACGGCCTTTTTCCACCACCAGCATCTCGATAGGCATCCCAAATACTAAAAAAATATAGACAAGGATAGAACATCAGCCATAGATAATTCGTTGCCTCGATTGCTTCTTCGATTCTAAAGTGAAAGCTTAAAATAATAATCTGGTTAAAGTTCCCCATGATATTAATGATAAATTCTAGTCCGACTAACAATAAACCTTTTACGTACTTTTGGTTTAATAACTGGCCAAAACCTGGTAATGCAATACTCCACAGCAGCACTTCTAATTTTCTACTCTTCTTTGATAATTTCTGCTCCATACAAAGCCCTATTTCGCTAATTCTTTACGATTAGCTGCCATTGGTGGTTGCTCTAACCAACCATTTTCAATCAGGATTTTCGTTCCATCATCTGCATATTTGGCAACTTCAGCGATTAAACGGGTATATTGTACGCTCAGGTCATGACGTGGACTAGTAGAAAGTGCAACTCCATATTGTCCTATACTAGATGCGATGAGGGTGGAAACAAAGGTCATCATTAATCGATCAGAAAATGGTGGCTTTGTTGAATCCATTACTTCGGAAGTCAATAGAAGTGCTCCATCAGATAAAAATTCTTCATGTAGAATAGATGTAAATACTTCTAAATGCTTCCCTGAAATATCCCTACCTCTTTCAAAGAACTTTCTAACTTCTTTTGATTGTGCTACTTGGCTAAAACCAGTAATTACTGCATGTCCTAATGCGTTTCGCTTAGCATGAAAGACTAAATTAGTTATTTCCATACCAAGTAATGGCCTGCGGTCACCGAACCATCCGGAAATAAAGTTTTTCTTTTGGATAAATTCTATATTCGATTGTATCGGAATACGTGGAGTACGAATGTATATACCTTTTTCCTTTTCTAATTCTTTTGTTCGTTTATGGAGATCTTTAGCTAATTCAAGATTCGTCGAATAATAGTCAATAACATCATCGCGATCTGCAACGGATAGAGCCATACTATAAGAGCTCAGCATTAGAATGGTCATGTTATGTGTATATTCTAAATAAAGGTGATCAGAGAAGAGACGTGGTGCGTGAATATCAACATCCTCATCCATGAACCCATGTGGGATTGGTATACCCTCTAAATGAAATATTTCTTCAATATGAGCAATATGCTTTTCTACTAAAGTATGTGCCTCTTCGAGTATCTGTTGAATATCTGTATCCTCTACATGATTTAGAAAATATTGAAGTCCACACCTTGTTACGGTATCGCTTTGGTATGTAGTCCAAAGTGAAGATATATCAGCAGCAGAGAGAGCAATAGATTGATGATTTCCCAAAAGTAAAACTCCTTCCTATTATATGTGTCATTCTATACAGGTCTGAATAACTATCTTTTGTAGTTTCTGTGGAAAATGAATTATTATACAGTATTTAGGAAAAAAACAATGGGTATAAATTTGTAGGAAGTAGGGCAAAAAAAGAGGAGAAATACTCTATATTGAAGGTGATGCTGTGGCTGCTCGCTCCATATTTAAAAGAAAAAGTAAAAAAGGGATAACCGCTAATGATGAGAATTTTTCCCGGTATTTAGATGCGAATATTGACGATAACTTGGAAAGTATTAAAGAGTTGCTTGATTCTCCAAATGATTTAGTTATGAGGAGATTCCATTTAGGAGAACATAGGTGCGCGATTGTTTACATAGATGGTCTTAGTGATAAGGCTACGATAGAAGAAAATGTTCTAAAAAATTTAGAGATTATCGAAAGAAATAAAGAGCTGACAAACACAGATAAGCCAAATTTACTTGCGATTATTCATGAAGAGCTAATCAGTTTAACAAGTATTCAAAATGTGAATACCATGGATGAACTAATGCTTTCACTACTATCAGGTAGTTCTGTGTTTGTCCTCGATGGCGTTGATCGTGTTTTATTATTGGATACAAAGATGTGGGAAAATCGCTCGATAGAAGAACCAGTTTCGGAATCATTAATACGAGGTCCCAGAGAGGGATTTGTTGAGAATTTACGGACAAACATGGTGCTTCTTCGTCGGCAAATCCGTGATCCGAATTTACATTTTAAGACACATGAAATTGGGAGAAGATCGAAAAAGAAGCTCGTAGTGGCATATATCTCAGGGATAATTCATCCAGATATCTTAAAGGAAGTGAATCGCCGATTAGAGGCGATTGATACAGATGATGCGCTGGAATCTGGCTATATTGAACAATGGATTGAGGATAGTTTTTTATCGCCTTTTCCACAGGTAGATAATACAGAAAGACCAGATAAAGCAGCTGCTGGTTTAACACAGGGGAAATTTGTCATCATTTTAGATGGTACGCCATTTGTATTAATTGCACCTACAACGATAGGCAATACGTTTCAATCTCCAGAAGATTATTATGAGCGCTGGCTGATTGGGACATTATTGAGGTGTCTGCGTTACTTAGCTGCTTTTATTACGATGTTTCTTCCGGCATTATATATTGCATTAGTATCCTTCCATCAAGGAATGATACCATCACAGCTTGCCTTTTCCATAGCAGCTACTAGACAAGGTGTACCGTTTCCAGCTTTTATTGAAGCTGTGTTAATGGGAGTTACTATGGAACTATTACGAGAAGCAGGGGCAAGGTTACCGAAGACAATTGGACAAACAATCGGAATTGTAGGTGGTTTGGTAATTGGCGAGGCAGCTGTTTCCGCAGGGGTTGTCAGCCCAATAATGGTAATTGTAGTAGCATTAACGGCAGTAGCATCCTTTACACTTCCGTTGTATAGTGTAGCGATATCCTTTCGGTTAATCCGGTTTGCGTTTATGTTAGCAGCAGCCTTTTTAGGATTATACGGTATTGTGCTTGTGTATATTATGATTAATATTCATATTGTAAATCTGAAGAGCTTCGGTGTACCGTATTCAGCACCATTTGCGCCAACCTTCTTTAGAGATTGGGATGATTTAATCCTACGTGTGCCGATACCTATGCTAACGAAGCGTCCTGAATACTTACAGCCAACCGATTCGAAGGCTGGAGATAAGGAGGGGAAAAAGGTTTGAAGTGGTTCGAATATGGCGATGAAACGATTAGTGATAAAGAATTATTGATAGCCGTTCCTTCTACCGTTATTGGTGTTGGTATCCTTTCTTTACCTAGAGAAATTGCAAAAAATACAGTTTCAGCGGATGGTTGGCTAACTATTCTCATAGTTGGGATTCTATTTATTGTTTTTACTTGGCTAATTACTAAGCTTGCTTCAACGTATCCACATCAATCCTTTTTTAGCTATGCCTCATCACTTGTAACACGACCAATTGCTACCGTGCTTACCATTCTACTTGCGCTGCAGGGGTTTGTATTAACGGCATTTATGATAAGGGTTATTTCTGATATTGCGAAGGAATACTTATTTGATCAGACTCCAGTAGAAGTTATTGCATTATCGTTTTTACTGGTTGTTGTTTATGCAATAGCTGGATCTAGAGCAGGGCTCTTCCGGTTAAACATGATGTTTTTCCCGATTATTATCTTTATAACTATGCTTGTTGGTGGGTTCGCAGTCGCTTGGTTTAGTGTTGACAATTATCTGCCTGTTTTTAAAACGGATTTAACTGGGCATTTAAAGGCAATGCAAACAAGTTCATTTTCTTTTACTGGTTCGGCCATTTTACTTTTTTATACCTCCATTGTTCGTAAGCCTAAAAAGGCTCCGAAGATGGCAGCAATTGGTATGGCTATTGTACCTGCTTTATACATCCTTATCTATCTGTTATGTTTAGGTGTATTTGGCAATTTAGCAACCGCAAATTTAAACTATCCCATTATTGAATTAGCTAAAGAAATCGAGGTTCCGGGTGGATTTTTCGAGCGCTTTGACTCTATCTTTTTTGTGATCTGGATTATGTCAATCTTTAATACAACTGCTATGTCCTTTGATGTAACGGTATTTGCCTTAGAATCTGTTTCGAAATTAAAAAAGATTCAACTAGTATATATTCTTACTCCATTAATATATCTTGTTGGGATGTTCCCTCAAGATTTAATAACGGTAGTTCAGCTTGGTAAATTTGTTAGTTCTTACAGTCTTTTAGTCACCTTATTTGTTACCGTTCTGTTAGTTATCATGTCGCTTATTAAAAGAAGAAGATCAAATGCCTAAAAGAAAGCTGGTATTCCTTCTCTATTATTGTTTGCTGACATTAGCATTAGCGGGCTGCTGGGATCGGGTAGAAATCGAAAATCGAGGCTTCGCAGTTGGATCCGCTATCGATTTAGTAGAAAAGAAAGCAGATGGTTCCTATGAGTTAATGTTGACAAGCCAATTCGTTGTTCCTTCAGGCTTAGGTGCTCCGATGCAAGGAAGAGGTGGGGGACAGAAGGCGTATCTAAATATATCTGCTACTGGAGAAAGTCTTTTTCAAGTCAATCGTGAAATGGCTACATTAACTAGTCAAGTACCTTTTTATCAGCATTTAAAGGTTCTAATTGTATCTGAGGATGTAGTGAAGGAACCCAATCTGTTTGGCAGTATTATGGACTTATTTATCCGCGATCATGAAATGCGGAGAGGTATCCGTATCGTAATTGCTGAAGGGGAAGCAAGACAGATACTAGACATAGTGCCTGACAACGAGAAAATACCTGCACTGTATTTGGATTCCTTGATGGAAAATAATTATAAGAATGCTGGATCATTAAAACCCGTTCATATTGGAGAAGTACAAGAGCTGCTATTAAGCGAACGGAGCTATAGTATCCCTGAGGTACATTTTGCCGATAAATTTATCCAATATAAAGGAGCAGCAGTTTTTTATGGTGTGACAAACGAGATGGTTGATTCCTTAATGGGTGAGGAAGCTAAAGGTCTAGCGTTTTTAACAGAAACGAGTACAGATGGGTCCATTAAAGTAAACGTAAATGGCGAAATGGTTACAGTGGAATTAAAGAGTGTAGATCGAGGTATCCATGTGACCCCAAAAGATAAAACTGACATTGATGCAAAAATTGATATTCATGTAAATGGAAATGTAGCGGAACGGTTTGGTAAGGCAAGCGTACGTATGGATTCGTATATAAAGAAAGTGGAAAAGGCTGTAGAAGATAAAATAAAAAAAATGACTACTCAAACAAAAGATAAATTACAAAAAGAGCTAAAAGTTGATGTGATCGGTGTTGGTGACAAATTATATCAGAAACACTATTCATTTTGGAATACAGTGAAGGATGATTGGGATAAAGGAGAAAATTATTATTCTCAAAGCAAGATTAATATCAATGTGACAGCAAAGGTACAAATGGTTGGTTCATCAGATAAAGTGAAGACGACGGGAGACGATTAGCAAATGTGGCATAATCTTGTAAACAATTTACCGAGCTTCAAAACGTATATATACATGGCTTTCGCATTTCTAGTCCCGTTCGCAATTGCAAAAATGAATATGAAATTTCATAAATTAGGCGATCCGCCATGGAAGAAAAAAGACGATGCAAGCAATTATGAAAAAGAATAGATTAGATTTGGTAACTTGAACATTCAGTGATACACTAATGGCATCATGGAGAAAAGAGGTATAGCAGTGAATGTTCAAGAATACATAAAAATGGATGCTACCGCTTTAGCTGAATTAATTAGGAAAAAGGAAGTAACTCCCAAAGAATTACTAGAGGTAAGCTTTCAACAACTTGATCGTGTAAATCCTGACTTAAATGCGGTTGTTCAACATAGAAGAGAGAAGGCGCTTTCTGAAGTACAAAAAGAAATATCCTTCCAACGGCCATTTGCTGGAGTTCCAGTACTATTAAAGAATATATCACAGCGATTAGCTGGAGAAAAAATCACCTCAGGCTCCAGATTATTACAAACGTCTATTGCTAATGAGGATGCGCATTTTGTTACAGCTTTTCGAGATGCAGGTTTCCAGTTCATGGGCCATACGAATACACCCGAATTTGGGTTGAAAAATATAACAGAACCAGAGGTTGATGGGCCAACAAAGAATCCATGGGATCAAAACTACTCTCCTGGTGGATCAAGTGGTGGATCGGCAGCGGCTATCGCTTCAGGTATTGTCCCGCTTGCTGGTGCAAGCGATGGTGGTGGATCCATTCGCATCCCTGCATCATTTACGGGATTATTTGGTTTAAAACCAACGAGGGGACGAACTCCGGTAGGTCCTGGGGTTGGTCGGCAATGGCATGGTGCAGCGATAGATTTTGTACTAACTCGTTCGGTTAGAGATAGTGCGAGTATGCTGGATATATTACAAACGATCCAACCAGAAGCTGCATTTCAAGCGCAACTATTTTCAGAAGAATATAAGCTATTTATACAGCAACATTTACCGAAACAGTTGCGGATTGCTTTTACGACGAAATCGCCAGTTGGTACCCCTGTTTCACACGATGCAAAGATTGCCGTTATGGATACTGTAAATTGGTTGGAGGAACAAGGGTTTCATGTAGAGGAAGCAGAGCCCAAGGTTGATGGGAAGCAATTAATGCAAAACTATTATCTAATGAACAGTGGCGAAATAGCAACTATGATAAACAGTGTCGAGCAATCAATTGGTCGCCCGATTGATACGGATGATGTAGAGGTGGAGACATGGTTACTGAATTTTGCTGGTCAATCCGTTTCAGCAGCTGCCTTTTCTGCTAGCCTTGCATCATGGGATACTGCCGCTGAACAGATGGCTACCTTTCATCAAAGGTACGATTTTTTTATTACACCTGCATCTGCGTATACGGCACCGAAGGTAGGAGAACTCACTTGGAGCAGTGCTGAGAAGGATCGGCTAATTGAACAGATGCAATTAGCTAGAATCGAAGAGCAGCAGGACATTATTTATGATATGTTTTTACCTAGTTTAACCTATACTCCATTTACACAACTGGCTAATTTAACTGGACAGCCGGCAATGTCGATACCTGTTTATGTATCAGATAATGGTTTACCACTTGGCGTTCAAGTGATGGCTGGAAAAGGAGAGGAGCACCGCTTGTTGCAACTTGCCTATCATATGGAAAAATCCGATTTATGGATCGGACAGAAGGGAAATCCTTATTTTAAACGGTAGCTAGAGTAATGATGTGAATAGAAAAAGGGGAGAAATAGCCTCGGTGTATAGATAGGTATGTCTCAGAAGTCATCCTGTCTTAAAAGATAACCAAACTACACCGGTATTTCTTCCTTTTTTCATAAGTTAAGAAAGTATAAAATCAGTGCAATGACTGTGTTAAGCCAAGTAGTTATTTTGAAATGTTTGATGTATATTGGCAATGCTCCGACTAATTACTTCGCTTTCCGTGGGC
>NZ_CANMAB010000069.1:0-21528 GCF_947495635.1 uncultured Virgibacillus sp.
TTCTTCACTATATTTAGCCACAAAAACACCCCCTGAAATTAGATTTTTTACTCTAACTTCAGGGGGTCGGTACCTTAGTAGAAAATAACTATCGTTCGTCTTTTGGTTAGAATCTTTCATTTAGCACCTGAAATAAGTGAGACTCCGGCGGGAACCATGCGTCCGAAGATCCACGTGGTAACGTGTTTTTCTTTACCAAGTTAGCTGAGGCCGTGCCTGCGGAAAGAGCGTATATTTTTACGGTGCGGCGATACTCCTATTGATAACTTGATTATTCGTATTTTGAGTAAAGAAGTTGTGTTTTGTACCAGCCTCTATTTAATTTCTTTTATATTAACTATTTACTTCATTAATTTGCTATAGTTGTGTTGAATATTTTGTAACGAAAATGGACTCGTTTGAAGATGGTAGCCTGCCTAAACATGAAGACGTTGCCTTCGCCTATCCAGAGTGAGTTAGCTGAAAGGCAGCGAGTACTAGGAGGTGTGGACTGAGATCGCTAATCATTCATGAATTCCATCGGTCACAATGGCAGGTGTAGGGCTTGCGACTTTAGTCTTGGGAATCTCAATCAATCACTCACACATAAATCGTGTCGAATGTGGCATAATTTAGGGAAAGTGCTGTTTATTGTTATACAATTGTAAATAGGGCTTTCATCCCTTGCTATTCTCATGTTTTTGCAGTAAACGGCACATTTGGCACTTGAAAAGGTTGTCCTAAATATGTTTGAATGAAAGGACATTCATTAAGAAATGAGGGGTCTAACGAATGAAAAAAATTATCATGCTAGGATTAGCACTAACCTTAGCAATCGTATTGGCAGCATGTGGAGATGACAATGCTGAAGGTGATAAAAAGAAAGATGAGCAAACGCAGGAAGAAGGTAATACATCAAAAGAGGGTCAGGAGCAGCAAGTAAAAGTGACCGATAAAGAGAAGGTAGAAGAAGGAACAGCTGTAGCTTCTGTCAACGGTGATGAAATAAAAGGTGAACGCTACAACCCGATCTATACACAATTAAAAACCCAAATGGCGCAATATGGACAGGATGTGAGCGATCTAGATAAACTAAAGGAACAAACCATAAACGTTTTGGTTGAGCAGCACTTAATTAGACAGGATGCTGCAAGCAAGGGTATTAAGGTTTCAGATAAAGAGGTTCAATCCGAATTTGATTCGTTAAAAGAAGAGAATGGTGACCAGTTAACTGCAGTTCTTGAACAATTTAATCTTACGGAAGATCAATTTAAACGGCAGTTAGAAGATGATTTAATTACTACCAAGTATATTGATTCACAGTTGGAGATCAAAGTAACGGATAAAGAGGTTGAAGAATACTACAATCAGTTGAAAGAGCAAAATGAAGAGATTGGTAAATTAAAGGATTTGAAAGACCAAATCAAAAATCAAATTAAACAACAAAAAACGAATGAACAACTTCAGAAAAAAGTTGATAAATTAAAAAAGGATGCAAAGGTTGAAACATTAATCTAAGCAACGCTTAGTATGAAAGCACCCGATCATTTAGAAGCTGTCTAAATATCGGATGCTTTTTTCTTTTGACGTCGATTTCACTTTATCCCGCACATAACTGGCAGTAAGACTTCACATCAAGGTATTGGTAAATGGGTATAAACTGCCAGTAAATGTCCGATTGGTTCAGAGGCCTTTAGGTCATACCCTTGTGGTACTAACCATCCGTGGGGATAAACAAACTCCCCACGGAAGGAAGTTTCACTTTATGTCGATACTATTTCCTATGTTTACAAGCTCGTATGTCTGCTTAGCAGAGGACGTTTTTCTGCAATAAGGGTATCCAATTTTTCTAAGAATTGCTCCATCATTTGATCCGTACCTATTGAAATCCTTAAATATTGTGTAATTTCGTCTTTATTAAAATGTCTAACAAGAATACCTTCTATTTTTAGCTGTTGATAAAGGGATCGTGCTGCATAGCTAGGATGTGTAGCAAACAAAAAGTTTGTTGCTGATGGCAATACCTTAAATCCACGTTTTTTTAACTCTGCCGTCATCCAGTTGCGTGTGTGAATAATAGAATTTGTTGTTTCTTTAAAATAGGTAGTATCTTCAATAGCAGCCTCAGCTCCTGCAAGTGCTAATCGATCAATGGTGTAGGAGTTAAACGAATTCTTGATTCGCTGGAGTGCTTCAATTAGTTCTGGATTGCCAATAGCAAAGCCTACTCTTAAGCCAGCAAGCGAACGAGATTTTGACATCGTTTGTATGACGAGGAGATTTTCATATTGGTCAATGAGTGAAACTGCTGAAGCCGCAGCAAAGTCAATGTATGCTTCATCTATAATGACAACCCGATTAGGATTATTTTCTACAATAGCTTTTATAACGTCAAGTTCTGCTAGAATACTCGTAGGTGCATTAGGGTTTGGTAAAATAACACCACCATCCGAATCAAAAAAATCAACTTGATTTAGTGTGAAGTTCTTGTTTAAGGATACTTCTTGATACGGTATGTGAAAAAGATTGCAATAAACAGGGTAAAAACTATATGAAATTGCTGGGAAACGGATTTTTTTTTCGGGCAGAAAAAATGCCATGAACGAAAAAGCAAGCACTTCATCAGACCCATTTCCTATGAAAACATTCTCTTTATTTAGATGATAGAAGTTGGCAATTTTCTCTCTTAAATTCTCTGCTGTTGGTGTAGGATAATGATTTAACTTGTTCTCTAATGCTCTGTAAATAGCTTCCTTTACTTTTGGTGAGGGAGGATATGGATTCTCATTTGTATTTAATTTTATAATGGTAGGGTCATTTAGCTGTTCACCGGGAACATAGGGCGTGCTCCGTTTAACTGCGTCACTCCAAAATCTATTCATTTCGTACGTCCTTTTTCTGATTATGTCTTTGTTGTAGCTCATTCGTTATATCATGGAAGGAGACATCAAGTAGCTCCATCAATACGAGCGTATGGTAAGTTAAATCAGCTATTTCCCAGGTTACCTCCTGTTTATTCTTATTTTTAGCTCCAATAATGACCTCACTAGCTTCCTCTCCAATTTTTTTTAATACCTTATCAAGCCCTTCTCGAAACAGATAGGCAGTATAGGAACCTACAACAGGAGAATGTTTACGTTTGGTTATTTGCTTCTTAAGCTGTTCAAGAACTTGATAAGGGGGAATAGACTCCTGATACAGCTCATGATGAAAGCAAGTATGCTTGCCTTTGTGGCAGGCTGGACCAAGCGGTCTTACCTGTAATAATAGCGCATCTTGATCACAATCTAAGAAAATCGCATGGACAGCTTGTTTATTTCCAGAAGTTTCCCCCTTGTTCCATAGTGTCTGCCGCTTTCTACTAAAAAACCAAGCTTCCTTTGTTTCGACTGTTTTGGAAAATGCCTCCTTATTCATATAAGCTAATGTTAATATTTTTCCATTCGTTGCATCCTGAACGATTACTGGCAGTAATCCATCGGTACCAAATGTTATAGCGTCCATTTCTATGTTCATATACGCTCACTCCTAATTTCTATACCCTTGTTGTATAAATGCTTCTTTAATTGTGGGATCGGTATATCATTATAATGGAAAACGGATGCTGCTAATGCTGCATCTGCAAGACCAGGTTTTAAAACTTCCAAAAAATCGTTAATACTCCCTGCACCTCCACTTGCTACAATTGGAATACTGACAGAAGAAGCGATTAAATGTATCAGGTTAAGGTCATAGCCTAATTGTTCACCATCTGTATGAATAGCATTGATCACGATCTCTCCTGCACCTAATGCTTCTCCTTGTTTTGCCCATTCTACTGCATCTAGCTTTGCATGTTTTCGTCCTCCGTTCAGATAGACATCCCATTTATACTGTTCCGTCTGTTTTGCATCAATTGATAATACGATACATTGTGATCCAAACTTTAATGCAGACTCCTTAATTAAACTTGGATTTGTGATGGCTGCGCTATTTAGAGAAACTTTGTCAGCACCTGCTCGTAAGACACGATGTATATCCTCGAGAGTTCTAATTCCTCCTCCAACGGTAAAGGGAATAGCAATTTCCGCAGCCACAGACTCAACAACATCAAGAAATATGTCTCTTCCTTCATTAGACGCTGTGATGTCATAAAATACAAGTTCGTCAGCACCAGCTTGATTGTATCGTTTAGCTAATTTTACTGGGTCAGCTACGTCCTGGATGTTTTTAAATTTTTTCCCTTTTACCACGCGCCCTCCAGCTACATCAAGGCAAGGAATAATCCGTTTAGCTAACATTTGTTATTGCCTCCAACCCTTGTTTTAATGTTAAGGATCCGTCGTATAGTGCTTTGCCGATAATTGCACCATGTAGTTTCATTTTGCTTAATGTGGTCACATCCTTCATTGTCGTTACTCCCCCAGAGGCAATAATATTCATTGATGTGGAAGCTTGCATAATTTGGAGTTCTGTAAAATTTGGTCCGCTTAGCATGCCATCTTTAAGAATGTCTGTGTAGATTAGCGTTTGTAAACCTAGTTGCTCCAACTCTTTTGCTAAATCTCTAGCTTTAACCTTGCTTATTTCCGTCCAGCCATTTGTTGCTACAAGTCCATTTCTAGCATCTATCGATACAATGGTTTGGGTAGGGTATTTAGAAATAGCCGCAGCTAAAAACGATTTGTCCTCAATAGCTGCTGTTCCAAGTATCACTTTTTTCATTCCTGCATTAAGGTAGTTCTCCATTGTCGCTAGGCTACGAATTCCACCACCAATCTGTACGGGAATGGAAATGGTATCGGCTATTTTTTTGACAATATCAATATTTTTTGACTGACCTGTTTTAGCTCCGTTAAGATCGACGAGATGTAAGTATTCAGCTCCTTGCGTTTCCCACTGTGAAGCCATATGTACAGGGTTATTACTGTATACTATTTCATTATTATAATTGCCTTGTGTAAGGCGGACACATCTACTGTCTTTAATATCAATTGCCGGAAATAAAATCATGAAATCATCTCCCCAAAATTTGCTAGAAGCTGAAGTCCAACGTTACCGCTTTTTTCTGGATGAAACTGCATGCCAATAATATGATCCTGCTGGACGATTGCTGGGATGGTACCACCATAAGCAGTGCTGGCAACCAGAGAATTATATGCATATTCTTTTACTGCATAGGAGTGGACATAATATACAAAAGCATTATTTGGAATGTTTTGGCATATGGAACTACTTCGCTGCATATGCAGTGTATTCCAACCAATGTGAGGAACTTTAACCGTGTAATTAATTCTACTAACTTTTCCTTTCAATAATCCGAAACCTTCCCATTCTCCATCTTCTTCACTTGTTTCATAGAATAATTGCATACCTAAACAAATACCTAATAAGGGTTTCCCTTTTGTAGTTTCATCTTTTATGGTATTGATTAAGTCTTTTTGCTTTAAGGTAGTCATGGCATCTTGGAAAGCGCCCACCCCTGGAAGTATCATGGCAGTGCTGTTGAGAATCTGTTTTTTTTCAGTGGTGACACAACATTCCAGGCCTTTTCTGTTTAATGCAAACTGAAGGCTTTTCATATTCCCAGCACCATAATCAATGATAGCAATCATCTTATACGTCCTTTCAATAGTACCGATTTTTTGTATACAATTGGATGGTATCATTCCTCTTTTAAAGACTTCCTTTTGTAGAGGGGATACCTATGATACGTTCGCTTTTTTGGCTTGCTTGATCGAGTGCTCGGCCAAAGCCTTTAAATATGGATTCAATCATGTGATGTGAATTTGTACCATAAACGTTATGAATGTGTAAGGTGACTTTGGCATTGCTGGTAAAAGCCTGAAAGAATTCTTCTACTAGCTCTGTATCGAAATCTCCAACTTTATCTTTTAGCCCCTCTACCTTATATACAAGATACGAACGTCCACTAATATCTAGAGATACAGTAGACAGCGCTTCGTCCATCGGTGTAGTTATACTACTGTAGCGCGTAATTCCTTGTTTGTCTCCGAGTGCTTGGTAAAAGGCCTTGCCAAAAGCAATACCAATATCTTCAATAGAATGATGCTGATCAACTTCTAAATCACCCTTACAGCTTACATTTAAATCAAGTAGTCCATGTCTAGACAATAAGGTGAGCATATGATCAAAAAATCCAACTCCTGTTTGAATCGAACTATAACCAGCTCCATCTATATTCAAGGTAAGAGAAATATCTGTTTCTGAAGTTGTTCGGTTAATTGTATGATTTCGCATTGCGGCCATCCTTTCGTAGGTTAATTGATTCTGCATGCGCTGTTAACTTTTCTGTCATTGCTAACTCAATTATTTCATCAGCTGTTTCTAGCAAGGCTGTTTTATCATAATGGATAATGCTTGATTTTTTTACGAAATCATAAACACCTAAAGGTGAAGAGAAAGCAGCAGTACCATTTGTAGGTAACGTATGATTCGGTCCTGCTAGATAGTCTCCTAATGCCTCTGGTGAATAATTGCCTATAAAGATGGCACCGGCATTATTAACGTATCTCAGATTTTCCATCGGTTCCTTTATCATAAGCTGTACATGTTCGGGTGCTAGATCATTCACAATTGTAAATGCTTCATTCAAGTGCTTAACAAGAATAATGCGTCCATTTTGTTTTAGGGCTTGCTTGATAATGTGCTTTCTAGATAATAATTCTGTTTGTTTTTCGACTTCTAGTTGGATGGCAGCTGCAAGTGTACGATCCGCCGTGATGCATATCGGCTTTGCCGCCTCATCATGCTCTGCCTGTGATAATAGATCAGCAGCAATGTAAGGTGCTGGTGCTGATTCGTCGGCAACAATACAAATTTCGCTGGGACCAGCTATCATATCTATGGCTACATCCCCATAGACGCATTTTTTTGCACTAGCAACAAATGCATTACCAGGGCCAGTAATTTTTTGGACTTTTGGTACCGTTTCTGTTCCATAAGCGAAAGCAGCTATCGCTTGTGCTCCACCAATCTTATAGATGCTATCTACGCCTGCTTCTTTTGCAGCAACAAGAATATGTGGGTTAACCTTTCCATTGGCCTGTGGAGGGGTAGCTATATGTATCGACTCTACTCCAGCAATCTTGGCAGGAATAACATTCATTAATACAGTTGAAGGATATGCTGCCTTTCCACCAGGCACATAGATTCCAACCTTTTCAAGTGGTGTAATCTTTTGCCCTAATAAAATACCGGAATGACTATTTGTAAACCACGATTGTTGCATTTGTTTTGCATGAAATTGTTGGATGTTGTTTTTTGCTTTTGTAAGTGCACGAAGGAAAGCTGGACTAACCTGTTTATATGCGTCTTTAAACTCCTCTTTAGTAACCTGAAATTTAGGTAATAGTACATCATCCAATTCTTTTGTTAACTGTCTAATTGCTGCATCTCCAGATTGTTTAATCTGATTAATAATATCTAAAACCGTTTGATCAGTATTGTTATCTAATGTTCTCCTTTTTGCGATTTGGTTCTTCTCCGTCCAATATTGCGCACCTGTTATTTGTTTCACGTGTTACTCCTCCAAGCCCAATCGTAATTTTTCAATAAATGGTTGTATACTTGTGCTTTTAATAGCAAAGCTTGCTTTATTAATAATGAGCCGCGTACTAATTGGTTCTACTTCCTCTAAAACTACTAGACCATTTTCTTTTAATGTGTTACCGGTCTCCACGATATCAACGATTGCATCTGCTAATCCGATAAGGGGAGCTAGCTCAACGGAGCCATTCAACTTTACAATATGAATGGCTTTGCCTTTTTTAGAAAAGTAATTGTGAGTAATGGTTGGATACTTCGTTGCAATGGTAATTGGTTTCTCTTTATTTAAATTCTCTCCGGGTTTACCAGCTATGGCAAAAGTACATTGCCCAATTCGTAAATCGAGTATGTCATATACATCTGCCTCGGATTCAAGTACATTGTCCTTTCCTACTATACCGACATCTGCTGCGCCTCTTTCCACATAAGTCGGGACATCTACAGCTTTTACAAATAGTAACCTGATGGTTTTATCTGAATTGTAAAAAACTAATTTTCGACTTGATGATGTAAAGTTATTGAAAATAATTCCAATCTTTTTCATCAGATGTATTGTCTGGTTAGCTGTTCTACCCTTGGCTACCGCTAATGTGAAAGCTTCCAACTAAACCTCCCCCTCTTGCATAACTAATAACTCCTGTACTTCAGTTATGTCATGGAATTGATATGAATTCCCTTTATTTATGAGCGTACAAGAATCCTTCTGATAGTGGATGGTGCATGCTGAAGTAGTCAGGCTGTTTTCTTGATCAGGAAAGCTAAGTACGACATAGCCGCATTTCCGTAAATGTAACGTATCAGTTAGTGCTTTCTTTTGCATAGAGGGATGATAATAAACAATGATGTCTGATATGGTTGTTGGTGTTGCTAATAACTCATGCCGTTGTAAAGCCCTTTCTAATAACTGCAAGTCATATGCAAACCCTATTGCTGGTATAGATGCTCCAAATTGTTTTCCTAATTGATCATATCTACCACCCATGACTACCGGTTCCCCGATAAACTCAATAAACCCTTGAAAGATGATATCTGAGTAATAATCCATATCGTTAATTAAACCAAGGTTAAATATTATATAATCAGTAAGCTGATAGGCTTTTAGAATGTCATAAACATCTATGAGGTGCTGTAATTCCGCTTGCATATTTTCCTGTAATCCGTATTTCTGAATAGCATTGATTACATCACCTGGCAGACCATAAAGAAAAGGAATGTTCCTAATCAATTCTTTCAGCGGATCATCAATCTCAAGCGAATTTAGGTAGGGCTCTAATTCAGCTATATTTTTAGATTGAATAAAGTTTTGTAGATGGATTAATTCTTGCTTAGACAACCCAGCGAGCGATATTAATGCTTTGAACAATCCTGCATGACCTATTTCCATTTTAAAATCAATAAAACCCATATCTTGCAGTGTATGAATTGCCAATGCAATTACTTCTGCATCAGTAGTAGCTGATTTTTTTCCAAAGTGTTCAATTCCTGCTTGTGTTCGTTCGTTTACTTGATTTGCTTGATCATGGTAACGAAATATGTCCATGATATAAAAGTAACGATCATTTTGAGTGGTGGGATGATTGACCATAACCTGTGTAATAGGAATAGTGACGTCTGGTCGTAATACAAGTACCTTTCCTTTAGGATCCATAACTTTAACCATGTCATCTGTATTTACAATTCCATTAATGGAAGCATACATATCATAATACTCAAATGCTGGAATCTTAATTTGACGATACCCATAGGTTTTAAAACGGTGTTTTAATTTGTTTATTAATACTTCTTGCTGCTGAAAATCGTCTATAACGTTGCTATAGGAGCTATTTATTAAAAAAGGCTGCATTGTAAGTTTACTCCTTTTCACTTTATTACTTTATCGCTTTATTTAATTAAAGTTATATAGTATTCTAATAATTATAAAAGGAATTGTCAACCAAAGGGAGGGATATTTTTATGTTCGATTATCATATACATAGTAATTTTTCAGCAGATTGTGATACGCCAATGGAGGAGACAATAGAAGCCGCCTTGAAGAAGGGACTAAAGGAAGTTTGCTTCACTGAGCATATTGATGAGGATTATCCAGATCCTACGATTCATTTTGAGTTAGATTTACCTGCCTATGAAAAAAAAATCAAAGAAATGCAGTGTTTATATAAGGAGCGTATCAACATAAAAAAGGGTTTAGAAATAGGGGTACAGCCCCATTTGTTAGACAATTGCAAGCAAATGATACAGGAGGAAACATTTGATTTTATCATCTGTTCTATGCATACCACTTCTGGAATGGATTTACATTCTGGAGCTTTCTTTCAAGGTAAAACAGTGGATGAGGCATATCAAGCGTATTATCAAGAATTACTAGATTGCATTACTCATTTTAAAGACTTTCAAGTTTTAGGACATATTGATTTGATAAAAAGATATACACAGACAAGAAAAAATGAACATAGCTTTCTGAATCTGATTGAGGAGATATTTCATGAAATCATACCAGCAGGGAAGGGAATAGAAATAAATACCTCTGGGTTCCGTTATGGTCTTAATAGTGCCATGCCTAGTAAAGATATCCTTAAGTTATACAAGGAGTGTGGTGGGGAAATCATTACAATTGGTTCTGATTCCCATCAAGCGTCTACTGTAGGTTATGGACTAGCAGAGGCGATAGAATTATTGCGATCACTAGGTTTTTCGTATATTACAACTTTTAAGGGAAAACAGCCAGTTTTCCATCATATATAATTGCTTCAACAAATGTCACTATTTCTAAAAGGAAAATACCGATGAGACATGCTATAATGAAGGGCAATAGGGGAAACCTTCTGTATCATTACCAATCCAGATCAACCGGTGATATGGTAATGGTTTAGATCACTGCCAGATAAATGAGGGAGTATTTTTGAAGAAAAAACATCTAATGAGTATTGCGTCCATATGTATAGTGATCCTAGGATTGATAGCCCTTGTATATATGCCCAATAAAACAAAGTCAGATTTTGACAAAATACGACCAACGTTGTTTGTACATGGTTATAAGGGAACTGTGAATTCATTTGGCCATATGCTAAAACGATTTGAGAGTGATTATAACTGGGGTAACAAAGCACTTGTCTATTTTGTGAAAAATAACGGAGCAATTGAAAAATATAACCTTAGTAAAGGTAAAAAAGAGCCTGTATTTGTTCAGGTTATTTTTGAAAATAACCGAGCAAGTTTTGAAGAGACAGCAGGTTGGCTAGCTGCTGTCTTAGCAGATATGAAAGCTGTTTATTCTATTGAAAATGTCAATCTTGTTGGACATTCGATGGGAGGAATCGTCTCCTTGGAGTATATGAAGCAATACCAAGGGGTGAAGTTTCCTACTGTTCGTAAATTTATAGCGATCGGTAGCCCGTTTGATGGGATCTATAGTGAAGAATATTTCCAACTAAATCGTGATCCTGCTGCTACTGATTTGCATCCCGATTCTCCTGCTTTACAATTTTTGAGAGAGCGATCATTTCCAGAATATACACAAGTATTAAGTATTGGAAGTACGGGGGATGCAATTGCTGTGCCAGAAAGTATTAAGTCGTTACGAACGATTATACCAAAGGATCAATTAGAAGAGGTTATTATTGACGATCTGCATTTAAGTCACAGTGGGTTACACGAGAGTAAGCTAGTGGACCAATACATTTATGAGTTTTTGTGGCAAGATCAGATTGAATAGCTTACAATGTAGAAGAGTATCATCAAGTATTTTGGAATAACTATTAAAGGAATGATACGTGTGGGATTGAGTCATCATATATACAATAAATTAATAGAAATTACATCCGAGAGTAATGTGATGGTGGACGAAGAATTAAAGAATCATACGTATACCCGTCTTGGCGGGAAGGCTGATTTTTTAGTAACACCTGAAACATATCATGAAGTACAGGAAATTGTAAGGTTGGCGAACGAAGAAAAGATTGCATTTACATTACTGGGGAATGGTTCTAATTTGATCGTAAAAGATGGGGGAATACGCGGAATTGTTATGAATCTTCATCGATTAACGGATATTTCCACTAACGGCTCTACAATTGTTGCTCAAAGTGGTGCGCGAATTATTGATGTTTCCCGAGAAGCACTAACTAAAACGTTATCCGGGTTGGAATTTGCCTGTGGTATACCAGGGTCAGTAGGTGGTGCATTGTATATGAACGCTGGAGCCTACGGTGGCGAAATAAAAGATGTGTTAGTAAGCACCAAGGTAGTAGATAAGGATGGAAATCTCCAAGTATTAACAGCATCTGATCTGGATCTAGCATACCGTACAAGTAACATTCCAGAAAAGGGATATATTGTTCTTGAAGCAACTTTTTCGTTGGAAAAAGGTAAATATGCAGAAATAAAAGCTATAATGGATGATTTGACGTATAAAAGAGAATCGAAGCAACCATTAGAGTATCCTTCATGTGGAAGTGTATTTAAACGACCACCAGGTTATTTTGCTGGAAAATTGATTCAAGACAGTGAATTGCAAGGAAAGCAAATTGGCGGAGCACAGGTTTCTTTAAAGCATGCTGGCTTTATTGTTAATAAGGATCATGCAACAGCTACAGAATATATTAATCTCATTCGCTATGTTCAAGATACAGTAAATGAAAAGTTTGGAGTGCGATTAGAGAGAGAAGTTAAGATAATTGGTGAAGATCCAGTTCGCTAGGTTATGGCAATCGTATATCTGACAAAAGAGGCTGAGACAAAAGAATGAAGAAACAATAAAAAACGAACGATAATTAGTTGAAAATTAATTATTGTTCGTTTTTTGGTTGGGATTATTCATTTAGCACCTGAAATAAGCGAGACTCCGGCGAGAACAATACGCGTCCGAAGATCCACTTGGTAACGTGTTTTTCTTTACCAAGTTAGCTGAGGCCGTGCCCGCAGAAAGCGAGTATAGTTCCACGGTGCGGCGATGATACTCCTATTGATAACATGATTATTCGTATTTTGAGTAAAGAAAATGGTTAGAGATTTCAATGCTATTGCTAATTCATCTCCGTTGAGGAAGATATTATGTTTTTCATTAGCTTCTAAAACGATGCAGGAAGCTTTGCAATCGTTCGTTTGTAGAATGCTCAATAACCTCGCTAGCTGTTCCCTGCTCAGCAATGACACCTTCATCAAGGAATAATACTTTGTCAGCTACGTCAAGAGCAAAATCCATTTCATGTGTAACGAGAATCATTGCCATTTCTCCCTCTTTGGCAATGTCACGAATAACTTCTAGTACTTCACCAACTAATTCTGGGTCAAGTGCAGATGTTACTTCATCAAATAGCATAACCTTTGGTCGCATCACAAGCGCTCTTGCCATAGCAACACGCTGTTTTTGTCCTCCAGAAAGTTGGCTAGGATAATTGTCCAATTTGTCACCAAGTCCAACTTTTTCAAGCATCTCAATAGAGCGCTGCTTGGCTGTAGATTTATCTTCATTTTTGACGTGGATCGGTGCCGTCATACAGTTTTCCAAAATGGTCATATGTGGGAATAAATTAAAATGTTGGAATACCATACCTATATCTCCCCGGACATTACGCAAATGCTTTTCATTTGCGTCGACCATACTCCCCTTTTTCTCCATCTTCCAAAGGTTTTTACCATCAACAATAATATCTCCTGAAGTTGGTTGCTCTAATGTCATTAGCATTCGTATAATGGTTGTTTTACCAGAACCACTTGGGCCTATGATTGCAACTTTTTCTGCAGGCTTAATATCTAGATCAATTCCTTTTAATACTTTGACATCTCCAAATGATTTATGAACATCATTAAAGGTAACAATCGGCTCTATCATTATGCTGTCGCTCCTTTACTACTATTTAATGCTTCTTTCTTATCAAAGCGGCGATTCATTTTCTTTTCCAGCTTATTAATGAGTAAAGCGGAAGGGTAACTCATTACTAAGAATAGGATAGCTACAATGGTTAATGGCTCAAGATAAGTCCAGTATTGAGCACCATAGCTATTTGCCATGTGGAGAATACCCGCCACACCAATGGTGGATGCTAGTGGAACTTCTTTAAACATAATAATTAAATAGTTACCTAACATTGGAATGGTCGGAGGAATAGCCTGTGGTAATATAATTTTAGTCCATTTTTGTCTAGTGGAAAAGTTTAACGCCCTTGCAGCCTCCCATTGTCCTTTATCTACACCATCAATGCCCGATCGGTATACTTCGCCAATATACGTGCTAAAGTGGATGCCGAGTCCAAGGATTGCACTTGTGAATGGGTCTAATGTCATTCCTACCACAGGTACCATCGGCCATGCATAAAAGATAAAGAATAGCTGAACGAGAGGTGGTGTAGAACGAATAAATTCCATAATCCAAGTTATGACCCAATGAAGCGGCTTGAAAGGAATTCTTCTAAGGAAGGTCCAGAAAAATCCAAATATCAAAGCAAATAAATAACAGGCTATTGTAAGACCTAATGTTATTCCAAGCCCCTGTACAATAACTAAAAACGCGTCAGCAAATACATCCCAGCTCCAAATATTCATTGACTAGCCACCCCTTTCTTCGAGATGTCTTCCATTTTACGAGTCAAGAAAATTAATGGAAGTGCAAGAATAAAGTAGAAGACTAATACTAATAAATAGACTGTCGGTGCTTGTGAAAGATTGGAGCTTCGTAATATATCTCCGTAGTATAAAATATCATGCATACCAATTAAGGATACAAGTGATGTAGCCTTGAGCATTTGAATTAAATAATTCCCAAATTCGGGAAGCATCATTCGTACCGCTTGCGGGAAAATAACCAGGCGCATACGTTGGAAACGTGACATATTTAACGCAGTGGCAGCCTCAGTCTGTCCTTTTGCTACAGCGAGTATAGATCCTCGTACAATTTCTGACATATAAGCCCCATAGTTTAAAGCGATTGCGATGACGCCAACCCACCAATTACTTCCAAGTTCAATTCCAAAAAGCATAGGAACTGCATAGTATAACCAGAATAATTGAACAATTAGAGAGGTTCCACGGAATATTTCTACATAGAATCCGGTGAATTTTCGAAGGATAACATTTTTGGAAAGGCGACAAAGCCCTGCAATAAACGCAAATAAATAACCAAAAAATGCAGAGGCAATTAGTACAGAGATGGTAATGGTTAGCCCCTGCGCTAACATGGGAAAAATATCTATAATTGCTTTAATAGTGATCACTCCTTATTTTTCAGTTAGATGTATGGTTTCTCAAAAAAATTATAGGGTCTGACTCCCCCTAAGGTAAGGGAAGTCGGACCCTATGGAGTCATTGGTTTACTATAGTGTACGTGTTATTTTAATTCTTATAGTTCACCGTTACAGATTTTTTCTGTAGTAATTCCGGGCTCTACCATGTTATTTGCTTCGCTAAATCCATTCTTTTCAAGAAGTTCAGCTACTGTACCATCTTCTTTTAACTCAGCTAGCTTTTCATTATAGGCATCGCGTAGATCTGTATTATCCAAATGGAATGCTGCTGCTCCATAGCTTGGAACACCTTCCACATCTGGTTGTTCAAATCCTTCAACAAATTCCAGCTTATCAGAGTTAGAGGACTCTAGTGCCATTTTAATAGTCATTTCTGTACCAGTAGTTGCATCAGCTCTTCCTGACTCTACTGCAGAAAAGGTTGCCGGGATATCATCTGCAGATTGAATTTGGTCTTCGCTTACACCTTCTGTTTTAAGGAATTCATTTTCGGTTGCTCCTGCCATCACGGAAACTTTTACATCTGGATTATCTGCAATGTCTGTATAGCTCTTTAAATTTAACGGGTTTCCTTTTTGAACAATTAATCCTTCCCCATATTTCATTTCCGGCTCACCAAAAGCTGCATTCTTACAGCGATCAGAGTTAATTGCCATGCCGGCAGTGATAACATCGAACTGACCAGCCTTTAAGCCTGGGATTAGCTGTCCAAAATCAGCAAGCTTGGCATCCATTTCATTTACTCCAAGTTCTTTAAAGACAGCAGCAGCAATATCCACAGCAGCACCTTTTAACTCCCCATTATCATCTTGGTAAGCGTACGGCTCTTCATTAGCAAAGCCTATTGTGACAGTGCCAGCTTCTTTTAATTCTTCTAGTTTACCACCGCTACCTTCAGACTCTCCGTTTCCGCCTTCCTTGCTCTCATTATTGTCAGATGAACCACACGCTGCAAGTGCAATTAGCAAGAAACCTAAAACAAACATAAGTAAAAATTTCTTCATGTAAATAATTTCCTCCCTTTTTATTTGTAAAAGTGAATAAGTAAGTAGCCAGATGACTTTATTCATAGGTGAAAATCACTGGAATAATCTTGAAAAATAGATTAAAAGAATTAGAGGAACTCAAGTTGAAGCACTTATATTAAAATGTTACAGGTTCTAGTTAAGTGACTCAAACGCAGTAAATTTAGATAATTTGGAATTTATTATGATTTAACTGAATGAATGAAGAATAAAGCATGTATACATAAATATACTATCTTATCATCTGCTAAGCTTCCGTATTATCTAAATTTGCAAATAAATCCCAGCTAATGATAAACCGAATAGACATCATTCTATTAAAAAAGTACCATAGGATTAGCGAATAGTATTTAATCATTGGATGATCTACTTTATCCCACATATAACTGGCAGTAAGATCTCCACTTCAAGCAATAAAGTGAAACCAATGTGGATAAGTTGGGGTAACTGCCAGTAAATGTCCGATTGGTTCGCACGCAGGCCTTTAGGTCATCCCCTTGTGGTACTAACCATCCGTGGGGTCTAAACAAAAACTCCCACTGATTGAAGTTTCACTTTATTAAGGATATTATTCAAAGGGGAGGCGAAAATATGCATATCGTTGTTTTAGGTGCTGGTGCGTTAGGAGGTTATTTTGGATTACGTTTTCAAGAGGCAGGAGCTAAGGTAACTTTTCTTGTGCGAGAACAGAGGGCGATACAACTGAAAGAACAAGGTGCAGTGATTCATAGTATACATGGGGATTATGAAACCCATGATGCAACGATTGTTACAGATCCACAGCAGATAGAAGATCCAGAAGTAGTTTTGATAAGTGTGAAGGGCTATCACTTACAAGGTGCTATGAAGCAATTACGTGTCCTAGTAAATAAAGGAGCGTATATTCTTCCAGTATTAAATGGAATAGAGCATCTGGCTAAATTACAAAATGAACTTGGAAAAGCATCCATACTTGGGGGACTTTCATTTATCATTGCAACATTAAATGACAAGGGGCATGTGGAGCATTCAAGCGATTTCCACGAGCTCATATATGGAGCACTTGAGCCTGAACAAGAGGCAATTTGTTCTAAATTGGATAAGCTTAGTAATTCTGCTAACATGACTGGGAAGAACAGTAATAACATATTGCTTGAGCTATGGAAGAAATATATGTTTATAAATGCTTTTTCAGGTGTTACAGCTGCAGTAGATTTACCTATTGGTATGATTAGGCAACATAATGAGACCTTTCATATTATGCTACACTTGTTAAGTGAAATGAAGACCTTAGCTAATATCTATGACGTTCCAATTACTGAACAAGATGTTAAAGAAGCTTGGGATAAATTAAATAACTTACATGATCAGGCTACATCTTCGATGCATCAGGATCGTAGAAAAGGACTGACACTAGAATTGGATCACCTCCATGGTGGAGCACTTCGGTTGGCAGGAGCTAAAGGCATTGACCTTCCCTATACAAGGGCTGTTTATGGTATGCTACAACCATTTGAAAATCTAACATAAAAGTGGAGGAATCAAATTGTCTACATTGACTATTGTAATCATCGCTTGCGTTATCGTAGTCGCGATTGTTTTAGTTCTATCATTGGTAACCATTTCAAAAGGGTATGCGTATAAGCATAAGGTTGATCCGTTACCAAATGAGAGAGAGAGCAAGCAAGAATTAGAGAAGCAAAAGGGAGAGTAATAATAAAATGAAGTATGCAACCATCGGCACAAGTTGGATTACAGACGCGTTTATTGAAGCAGCTGATCAATCGAAATCTGCTCAGCTAGCTTCTGTTTATTCGAGGACTGCTTCAGCAGCCAAAGCGTTTGCTCATAAGCATGGGATTGAATGTAGCTATTCATCTATGGAGGAAATGTTAAATTCAGATGCAGACTTTGTTTATGTTGCATCCCCAAATCGTATGCATCCAGAACATATAAAGCTGTGTATAAAAAAGAGGAAGCATGTATTTTGTGAAAAACCAATGGTATATACGGTTAAGCAGTTAGAAGAACTGCAACGATTAGCTAAGGAACATGATGTATTTATATTTGAAGGATTTCGCCACTTATTTTCCCCCAACTATGATATTTTAAAGAATAAACTCTCACACGTAGGTAAAATACGCAGTGCAATGCTGCAATATGTTAAGTATTCATCACGTTATGATGTTTTTAAAGAAGGTACGATTCCTAATGTGTTTGCAAAAGAGTTTGCAGGTGGGGCTTTGATGGATTTAGGTGTATATCCTTTAAGTATGGCTGTTGATTTATTTGGGCAGCCGAATGATGCCGCTTATTTTCCAGTTTTATTAGCTAATGGAATCGATGGAAGTGGTACGATCGTGCTAACATATGAAGATTTTAATGTAACCATTTTATGCTCTAAGATTGCAGATGCCACTATCCCCTCTGAAATTCATGGGGAAGAGGGAACATTAACAATGAATCAAATTGCACCTATTGAAAAACTACAGTTTTACAATAGAACGAATTCAGAAACAAACGAGCTTGCTGTAGAGCAAATGACTGCTGACATGATATATGAAATCCAAGCATTTATTAAGATGGTTAGTGATAATAACACGGCATTATATGAGAAGTGTTTAGAAAGAAGTCGCTATATTGCCGAAATAACAGAAAAACTAAGGAGAGATTCCGGCATTCACTTTCCTGGTGAATAAAACACATTGTGTCCCGTATATAACTGGCAGTAAGCCCCCCACATTTCAAGCAATAAAGCGAAACCAATATGAATAAGTGGGTGATCAACTGCCAGTAAATGTTTAATTGGTTCAAAGACTATTAGGTCATACCCATTGCTAACAATCAGTGAGAGATAACAAAAACTCCCACTGATTGTAGCCCATGCTGTTCTTTTGTCTCTTATTTTTGAAAGTAAAAAAAGCAGTTGACTACTTATTTGAGTTGGCTGTAACTATTCCATTTATTTCGTTTGTGGCAACGATTTGTTCTTGTTCCTAATCAACCTTTGGTCGAACTCCTTGTTGAAGCTGATTTATACTTAAACCAAAAGTCATTTGCAAGTGTGGATAGTCTTTGAAATTATTCCAGTCACCACCCCATTCAAATCCCAATTCTTTAGCGATTGCTGCTACTTCATACCAATCCGATTGATTGTTACCATTCCCATCGTATTGAATATTCCATATTATTTTTCCTGTATCATTTTCAAGAGCAAAATCAATGGCTAGTCCATAATTGTGATAGGATTCACCACCCTTTGCATAGGTAACAATATTCCCTTTGCGTGTTCGCCCCTGTTCATATAGTCGATTCTGTTCCTTAAAGGAGCGTACTTCCTCCGTAATGACGACATCAATATTTTTTTTCGCAGCTCTTTCAATCAGCCTGTTTTTATTCGCTTCTACTGTTGGATGTAAGTTAGATGGTAAAGGATCACCTTTATCTGATTCAGAATATTTTCCATTGTTATGATGATAGACGTGAAATAATATAACTAGGCATAGAATGATAATTATCCAAGGAAGTAATATTTGTTGTAATTTTTTCATGCTGACTGTACTCCTCATGTTTTAATGCACACAAATCTTAATCGCTATGAACGAAGGACACCAGATTTTAATTTTAGATTATGAATATTTTTTTATCCATTTTTTACGTTATAATGAGTAAAAACCAGAAAGGTGGATTTCATGATTACCGCTCTTGTTTCTATTATTGGCTATCTAGCAGGCTGTCTACATGGTTCGCAGCTTGTAAGCATGTATAAAAAGGTAGATATAAAGAATGCCGGTGTGAAAAATGCTGGAGCCTCTAACACAACCATTTTACTTGGCTGGAAGTATGGTGTTTTAGTTGCACTTATTGATATTTTTAAAGCTACATTTGCCATAGTGCTTGTATTATACATTTTAAATGAAAATGGCATTACTGGTAAAGAACAGACGTTGCTCATATATATATCGGCTTTATTTATTATTCTAGGTCATAATTACCCACTAACAATGAAATTTAGTGGTGGTAAGGGAACGGCATCGTTAGTTGGAATCCTACTCGCCATTGATTGGAAAATAGCTATTATAGGCATTGGAATTTTGCTCATATTTACAATTGCAACAGATTATTTAGTGGTTGGTGTATTATGTATGTATGTTTCCTTTTTAATTACAACATATGTATTTTTTGGTCCAGAACCAACATCTATCGTCGTTTTTTTATCTGTTTTAAGTATAGCGAAACATTTGGATAATTACCGACGTATAATTAATAAGGAAGAAACAAGACTATCAAGTATGTTTTCAAAAAAGTAAATGACGTTGGAGGATGATGGGATGCTAGATATAATTATTTGGATTTTAATTAGTGCATTATTTTTTCTAAGTTTTGTAGGAGTGATATTTCCTATCATTCCTTCTGTACTTGTACTATGGGGTGGGTTTCTTTTATACCAGTTTGTCATAGACCCAAATGAATTAACCATGTCCTTTTGGATAGGAATGGCCTTGATCACCATTGTACTGATCGCTGCAGACATCATTGCAAATAGTTACTTTGTAAAAAAATATGGAGGAAGTAAATGGGGAGAGCGTGGGGCAGCCATAGCAGTTATTGTTGGTTCATTTATTATTCCGCCATTTGGTGTTTTAATCGTTCCATTTCTAACCGTGTTTATTATTGAATCGCTTCAACAAAGGACTACGCAAGAAGCCTTCCGTGCTTCGTTTGGTTCACTTATGGGATTCCTTGGCGGGGCTTTTGCTAAAGTAGTTATACAATTTGTAATGATTATTTGGTTCTTCGTTGTTATTTTATTTTAGAGAGGTAGATGTATGTGAAGAAAGCATTAATTAACATTGATTACACGAATGATTTTGTTGCCAATGATGGAAAACTAACGTGTGGTGAGCCAGGTCAAGCGATAGAATCAAAAGTCGTATCACTTACCAATGAATTTATTGAAGCAGGGGATTATGTTGTATTCGCTATCGATGCGCATGAAGCTGCAGACAGTAATCACCCGGAATTTTCCTTATTTCCTACCCATAATATCATAGGGACCTCTGGAAGAGAGCTTTATGGTAGGTTGGCAGAGGTATATCAAAAAAATAAGGAAAAGCACAATGTTTATTTTATTGATAAGACAAGGTATAGTGCCTTTGCTGGCACAGATCTAGAGATAAAGTTACGTGAACGAGCTATTGATGAACTCCATATTATTGGGGTATGTACAGATATATGCGTATTACATACAGCTGTTGATGCTTATAATAAAGGATTTAAGATGGTTATTCATCAGGATGCAGTAGCTAGCTTTAATTCAACAGGCCATGAGTGGGCTTTAGGGCATTTTGAACACACGTTGGGAAGTACGGTCATATAAGAACGGAAATAACTTAATAGACAGAGGGGGAAAGAGAGAGTTGTGAGATCCCAGAGCCCCATATATAAAAGCAAAATATACGAGCAAGAGGTCCTCCTATTAACACATGTAGTTTAGTAGCTATAGAACCAGTGTTTAGGGGGGGAATATTGATTAAAGATAATATCTGTTTCTAGCTTAGCAGGTTATGAACAAAAACTTGCTGGGTATAGCTGATGCCAATTAACATTCCAAACAATAAACTACTCTAGCTTTGAAAATATCCATAGACTCCTTAAAAAGAAGAATGATTTTTTGCTTGAAAGTTAAGAAAGTATAAAATCAGTGCAATGACTGCGTTAAGCCAAGTAGTAATTTTGAAATGTTTGATGTATATTGG
>NZ_CANMAB010000070.1:0-21447 GCF_947495635.1 uncultured Virgibacillus sp.
CAATATACATCAAACATTTCAAAATAACTACTCGGCTTAACGCAGTCATTGCACTGTTTTTATACTTTCTTAACTTAGAACAAAAGCGCTAGCGCCCGATTAGAAACGTAATTACTGGAGTGAGCCAATGGAGATAAAGGAAATCACGGTGAGCTTGTGAGCCAATGAGGACTTAGATTAGGGCGATTCATGAAGTCGCTACGTTTCTGGGTGCTGGAGCTGGACACGGCTCAACACGCCCATATTTATCTACATAGGCAATTTTTATAATTTCCTAGACTACAAAAAAACGCTTGCCGCTTCTTCAAGGAACTTGCACTTCCAGTTGAAGGTATATTGCAACGCGCTTTTTATTTAAATGAATCAGTACATTCGTTACTTTAAAGCAACATATAGCATATTAAATTAGTCTGTATTTCTATTCGATAGGTTTTCGCTGAATCGTTCAAAAAACAAATCTGCCTCCGATTCCAGCTCATCTGACCCTGTATTTTCTGGAAGTGGTGGTAACTCCTCAAGTGATGTCAAACCAAAATAAGTTAAAAACTCTTTAGAGGTAGCAAATAATATGGGTTTTCCTACGCTATCCTTTCTCCCCACCTCTTCAATTAAAAGCCGAGAAAGAAGCGTTTGAACTGGTCGATCACTCTTTACTCCTCTAATTTCTTCTATTTCTGTTCTTGTAATTGGCTGCTGATAGGCAATAATTGCAAGAGTTTCTAACGCGGCTTGAGACATCCTTGTCGTTTGAGGAGTTTCTAACAGCTTTTTATAATAAGGACTATGCTCTGGTTTTGTTGTTAAATGATATACTTCATGAGCCTGCATGATCATAATGCCCCGATCGGTATTGTCATAGTCATACTTAAGCTCTTCAATTAAGTGTTCGACTGTTGCTTCCGTAATTTCTAATACTTTAGACAACTGTTTAATCGTTATTCCTTCATTTCCTGAAGCAAACAACAGACCTTCAACAATTGCCTTTAATTTCGTAATTTCCACCTTTATTCCTCCATGTTATACACATATAAAGCTTCCAACTGTTCCGTTTGTTCACAATATACTTGATTCTCTTTCATTAATTCTAAAAGAGCAATAAATGTTACAACGATGTGTGATCGTGATTGATATGTAAATAGATCATCAAATAATATTCCATCCTTTGCTTCATTTACAACACGTAAAACCTCTTCCATTCTTTGCTCAATAGATATTTCTGCTCGCTTAATTTTTGTATCTAGTGGTTGATTCCATTTCTTTCGCTCTAACATTTTATTCAATGCATTTAACATATCATATACGGAGGTATCACCTTGAACGACTGCAGGGACTTCCTGTACATAATTATCAAATTCGATAGGTGGCCTTGTGAAAATCTGATTTGCTTCTATTTCCTTCTCCTGTAGCTGGACAGCTGCTTCCTTATACTTTCTATATTCTATTAATCGCTGCATCAATTCTTCCCGTGGGTCTTCCATATATTCCTCCGATTCTTCCTCTAACTCGGGCTTTGGTAGTAGCATTTGACTTTTAATCTCAACAAGCGTCGCTGCCATAACTAAATATTCACTTGCAATATTTAATTCAAGGCGTTGCATTGTATGAATATAAGTCATATACTGCTCTGTAATTGTTGCAACCGGAATATCATAAATATCAATCTCGTATTGATTAATCAAATGCAGTAATAAATCAAGCGGGCCTTCAAATGTATCTAATTTAACCTGGTAAGCTTGATTCAACTTATTCCGTCCCTTCATTCAAAAATTATATCATTAATTATAAACGCCCATACACGAATTGATCTACCGTCATACGTTATTAATGTAAGATAAATGTTATCACAAAACATTTATGCTAAGAAGAAAAAGGAGGTATTTCATCATGAGTGGTGGATATGGATACGGCGGAGGATTCGCGTTAATCGTTGTATTGTTCATTTTATTAATTATTGTCGGTGCTGCTTGGCTCTAAGTAAATAACTTACATGTTAACCAGCACACGAAAATAAAAGCCGGCCCCAATATAGGGCTGGCTTTTTATTCCTTATCCTTCTCTTCCTTAAATGCATCGCATTTTGAATAAAAATGCTGTATCTCCTCTTCAGCACAAACAGCATATTTATCCTGATAAAGGCGAGTTACTTCGTTCATCATCTTTTTGCCAATCCCGAGATTACGATGTGAAGGGTTCACAGAAACATGCTGAATAACAGCGTTAATTTCGCCTTCAACCCTAACCCCTATAGCACCTAAAATATCTTCTTCTTTCCACAAATAAAGATGCCAATCTGGATTTGTTTCATATTCTTTTATCGTTTGTTGCAATTTTTTTACATCTTTTTCTTCTGGCATAAAAGATAATAAACCCATTGCAATTTTTTCTAAGTTCTTCTTAAAGCGTATTAACATAGATACCCCTCATTAACGTTATAACTTATGAAAACTTTGGGAAGTTAATTATATTCCGCGTAGTTAGACGTTGTAAATTTCTGTAGTATTATTCCATAAGCTACAGTTGGAGTTTGTAATTATATTTATGCATGTAAAAACGTATTTGTCAAATTTAGAATTACTATTTATATGTGAATGTTATTTGTTAATCCATTTTTTCTTTCGTACAAGCCGTAACATTTTATACCCATCTGTCTGTTTCCCTTTGTATGCAAAAGGTAACAAATTCATTAAAGCTATCCAACCGTTAAATAACATCGATAGATGAATAAAGGGGTTAGGATGGCTCTGATGAATAGCCCAAAGTATAACAGATACACATCCACTCATAACTGGGCCAAACAGCGAAATAAGAATCTTTTCACGTGGTCGATAACTAGGAGTCCGCTCACTTAATGCGATCCCACCCAAGAAAAATAGTGGAAACAGCGTAATATAAAATTTATTGAAATTAAAGGATATTCCTTTTTTGCCTGTCCCAATAGATATATAGATTCGGTCTGCACCAACCAACCATGCAGCTATAGCATGGCCAAATTCATGTATAAATATACTAATTGGAGCAATTATTGCTAGTAAATAAACAAGCATTATCAATTCCATCTATTCCATCCTTTAGGAAAAACAAACCTATTCGCTGTACACTTTTACTTCCTTCATCACATCGCCATTTTGCATTGATTTAGTAAATTCAATACCAGATGTCACTTGTCCAAAAACGGTATGAACCCCGTTAAGATGTGGTTGTGGCTCATGTACAATGAAAAATTGACAGCTTCCTGTATCTTTGCCAGCATGAGCCATTGATAGTGATCCTTCTAAATGTTTATGTGGATTACCTTCTGTTTCACACTTAATCGTATATCCTGCTGAACCAGTTCCGTTACCATTTGGGCAGCCTCCTTGACTTACGAAACCTGGAATTACACGATGAAATGTTAAACCATTATAAAATCCATCATTCACCAATTTTTCAAAGTTAGCAACTGTATTTGGTGCTGCGTCTTCATATAAATCAAATTCAATTTTATTATTATTTTCCATTACAATATATCCTTTTTTAGCCATGTTTAAGTCTCCTTTTCTATTTTCAACTATCGTACATTTTATCACTTAATTTAACGAAAGAAAAGAATTGTTGTTGACATCAGTACTATTCGTAACTTAAATCGTGACTAATAATATCTTGATAGCTCTCACGTTTAACAACTAATTTATCTTGGCTATCCTCTACAAAAACGACAGCTGGTTTAGCAAAACGATTATAGTGATTTGCCATCGAATATCCATACGCACCAGTTGAAAAAACAGCGAGAATATCGCCATGATCTACTTTCGGAAGAGGAAGATCCCAAATTAACATGTCGCCTGATTCACAACATTTACCAGCGATTGATACTTCGCTGATTGGAGGAGCACTGGCTTTATTTGCTATTACAGCCTCGTATTTAGCTTGGTATAACGCTGGCCTTAAGTTATCTGTCATACCGCCATCGACAGATACATAATTTCTAATACCAGGGATATGTTTAATAGCACCTACTGTATATAGTGTTAGTCCTGCATTTCCAGCAATAGCTCTTCCTGGCTCTAACCATATTTCAGGCATTGGTATTGCTAGCATTTGTACATGTTTTTTGACTTCTGTCACCAGTTCTTTAACATAGATATCATAAGAAATTGGCGATTCTTCTGAAGTATAGCGAATTCCATAACCTCCACCTAGATTTAATACTTCAGGTATGAATCCATACGTATTCTTCCAGTTTTTAAGTTCTTGGAATAATACCTCTGTAGCGATCAAGAAACGATCTGTTTCGAAGATTTGTGATCCTATGTGGCAATGTAATCCTTTAAACTTAATAAATTCATGATTCCACAATAATTTAAAGGCTTCTTCAGCTTGGCCGTTATTCAGATTAAAGCCGAATTTTGAATCTTCATTACCAGTCATTATGTATTGATGCGTCTTCGACTCTATTCCAGGTGTAACACGCATTAAAACATCCATTTGCTTGTTATATTCCTTTAATAATCTTCCAATAAGCTCAATTTCTCGAAAATTATCAACCACTATACAACCAATATCGTTTTCAATTGCCATGCGCAGCTCATTTAAACTTTTATTATTTCCATGGAGATGGATTTTTTCAGTTGGAAATTCTGCTTGCAGCGCTGTGTACAATTCGCCCTCAGAAACCACATCTAAACACATGTTCTCCTGTTTCATTATTTGTAACATAGCAATACTTGAAAAAGCTTTACTTGCATAGGCAACTTTAGCTGTAACCTCCATTTTATCAAAGGTCTCGATAAATGCTTTGCAATTGTTACGTATTATATTTACATCATAGACATATAGTGGTGTGCCATACTTTTGTGCAAGTTCGACAGCATCTGCCCCACCTATAACTAGATGCCCTTTGTCGTTTACCTCAAATGGATGGTTATCAATAATCATTGTGAAAGTCCTCCATAATGGTTTTCTGAATTTATAATTAAAAACTTTATCATAATAAAATATAAATGAAAAGAGGATGGCTCAAAAGTATATTATTCACATCATAATTCGAACGATTAAAACTAGTCTCACTATAACTCTAAAAGAAAAATAATGGGTGAAATCATTGGTTGATGACTTTACCCACTACCATTAGTATGTTTATTTGTTCTATTTTTTTGAGGGTTGACGGTAATTATTTTTCGGGTGGACAATACTAGGTCGACTATTTGTAAACGGCATAGGGATTCGCACAATCGTATGTAGCATGGCTTTTGCATTAAATGGCATAAACGGCCATAAATAAGGTGTTTTTAAGGATTTTAAGCTTGCTAATACGATGAGGTGAACCAAGAATAACCCAATAAACCCATAAAGTCCAAACATGCCGGTAATAATAACAAACAGGATGTTAACAATTTTATTCGAGATACTAAGCTCATAACTTGGTGTTACATAAGATCCAATTGCGCTTATAGAGACATAGAGGATTACTTCCGGACTAAACATTCCCACATCAATAGCAATTTGTCCAATCAATACAGCAGCAATCAATCCCATCGAGGTTGAAAGCGGATTTGGCGTATGGATTGCTGCCATTCGTAAAAATTCAATTCCGACCATCGCCATTACAATTTGAACCGGAATAGATATATTACCGTCTTCATTTGGCCCGATAAAAGCCAACTCTTTTGGTAATAGCTCCGGCTCCATTACAAATAATAACCATAATGGTAACAAGTACATGGAAGCAAAAACTGCAAAAAATCGAATCCAACGCACAAACGTTCCGATGGCTGGTGTTTGTCGATATTCTTCAGCATGCTGTAAATGATGAAAAAAAGTCGTTGGTAATATGATCACACTGGGCGATGTATCAACCGTAATTAATACATGACCTTCCAGTAGATGATTAGCTGCTACGTCCGGTCTTTCTGTATAACGAACGAGTGGGTATGGTATCCATTTACGATTTATGATAAATTCATCAATTGTTTTATCTGCCATCGAGATACCATCAATTTCAATTGCCTCAATTCGTTCTTTTATAAGATGTATTAATCCTTCATCCGCAACGTCCTGAATATAACTAAGACATACGTCTGTTTTTGATCGCTCACCCACTTTTAACATTTCATTCCGTAGTCTAGCATCTCGAATCCTTCTTCTAGTCAAAGCAGTATTTTCAATAATGTTTTCCGTGTATCCATCACGTGAACCACGAACAACACGTTCTGTATCAGGTTCTTCTGGGGTTCTTCCCGGATAATTCCTAACGTCAACAATAAATGCGTAATCCTCACCATCTACAAACACAACAATGAGTCCTGATAGCATTTGATCCACTGCTTCATCCATTGTTTTTGCTTGATTCACCTGTTGATGGAGTAAACGATTTTCTATAATCTCTGGTAGCTTTTTGCTATTTGACTCATGATCATTTAAATTCACTAATTCTTTTATTAAATCTTGAATGATGATGGAATCACATAAACCAGTTACATAATATATTTGTATCTTTCTTTTCAAAAGTACAATTTCACGAAACCCAAGATCAAACGATACACCGATACCAAGTCGTTTTTTTAAATAGTTTTCTGTATCCTTTATTTTTGGAGAGATTGGTATTTTCTTATCTTTATTATTCATCATGTATCGCCTCGATTCTTATTGTTTTACAAAATAAACCCATTGAAATATCGATCCAGCTATTTTACCAAACACAATTGCCATTAATAGCCACATTGTGTGCTTTTCAATACCTATTCGTTTATATAGTATGGGGAATACATTTAAAACCTCGGTTAATGCTGCAGCAAGCATTCCGTTAAATATTCCTTGTAATATACCCCAGATCATAATAAATACAAAGGAGTAATTCCAGGTAATATTAGTGAATGACAAAAACGTACCAAAAAGTGACCCAAGCAAAATACATGCCGCATAAATATTAAGAAATGGTTCTGTTTTACTCAGTTGAATAAGCCGAGGAACAATACCTAAGACAGTAATAAATGCTACATAACCACCCCCAACAGCAAGACCACCAGCAAAGCCAATAATTAATTCGATGAGGCTATTTAGGAGGGGGGGCATCGTTTAATTTATTCTCATAATGAATCACATAATTATCGAGATCCTGCTGATAGTTATAAATTTCTACTTCTAAGGGGCTGGGCTCTTCATTAAACCGTTTATTAAACCAATGGTTAAAGAACAATAACATGCCAATACCTAATCCAAACGAATAGGGAATTTGAAGCCATAATGGAAATTCTTTTTCTTGACCTGTTAGTAAGTAATGAATTTTTTGGTGAACTTCCTGCATACTCACATCATAATGGAAATTCATAATCGTCATCGCTGTCCCAACGAATAAAAGAATCCAAACACCAATTGCAATCATTACGGATGGTGACTTCTTTTTCTCTTGGATACGTATTATGGTTTGCGGTGGTCCGATTAGTTGGAATTCCAGGTTGGTGAAATCATGATTTAAATGCTCTATAATTAAAAAGCTGTCAATGATTACAATGTTTTTATCTTTTTTTGTTATTCGATAAATAGGTAAATTTTCCAGCTTTTCTTTCTCTGACGCATTAGTCGAAAGATATGCAATATCTTTAAGCTTTAATTCTTGATAACCTATTATCTCCATATTTTTTTTCATTCGTAAATATACCTGTTCTGCCATAAAATCATCCCTTATTGCGTTAATCTATAGCTAGTATTTGTCATTATTGCAATAATTATCACGAAGAATTACTAATACAGGTTTGGACATCGCTAAATCGAATATATGTAAAAACGAATAATAATTCTAAGCTAATTATACTTACGGGAAAGGTTTCAGGAAGAACATAATCAGCTATGATTAACTGACCAATATACATTCCTCTTTTAATAAAATAAACGATAAAAACCGAACTAATATCCGGATATTAACTTCGTATAATCGGATTATCGTTCGGTTTTTACAAATATTAATTTCTTTTGAACTTGTAGAGATAAACAGCATTATTTTTTCTGTATTTTCGTACTTACGAATGTTTTTCCATTTTATGAATCAATATTTACTTTCATCTCATGTAAAATCTTTTTCTCCAGCCTAGATACTTGAACTTGCGATATCCCAAGTCGATCTGCTACTTCTGATTGTGTCTGATCTTTATAATATCTCAAGTAAACAATTAATCTTTCTCTTTCACTCAACCCCCTAATAGCTTCTTGCAGGGTTAGTTTTTCGAACCATTTTGAATCCTGATCTGATATTTGATCTAGTAGAGTAATTGGATCTCCATCATTTTCAAATACTGTTTCATGAATAGACTGTGGTGATTTTCCAGCTTCTTGAGCGTGAACAACATCTTCAGAAGAAATTTCTAACGCATCTGCAATCTCGTTCACGGTTGGTGATCTGCCTAGTTGTTTTGTTAATTCATCTTTCTTTTTACGGATTCTATTACCTGTCTCTTTAAGAGAACGACTAACTTTGACAGTACCGTCATCTCGAATAAACCGTTGGATTTCACCGATTATCATTGGTACTGCATAAGTTGAAAAGCGTACATCATACGAAAGATCAAACTTATCTATTGATTTTATTAAACCAATACTTCCAATTTGAAATAAATCATCGGGGTCATATCCTCTATTTATAAATCGTTGTACAACGGACCATACGAGACGGATATTTTTTTCTACTAATATATCTCGTGCTGCTTTATCTCCCTTTTGACTTTTGTCGATTAGTCCTTTTACTTCTTCATCCGTCAAGGTCTCGTTTCTGTTATCACCTTTTACGTTAACATTCATAGGCAGAACCTTTCACTATGAACACACCGTTTTGCTTTTCGTAAGCTGCTTAGTCATGTGTACGGTTGTTCCTTTATCAGGTATGGATATGACCTCAACAGTATCCATAAAATTCTCAATAATCGTAAAGCCCATCCCCGATCTTTCTAATTCTGGCTTGGAAGTATAAAGCGGCTGGCGCGCCTCGTCCACATCGCTAATTCCAATTCCCTCGTCCTTTATCGTTAATTCCACTTCACCATCTATTAATGCACAGGTAATATATACTTGATGATGTGCTTCATTATTATAACCATGAATGATGCAGTTTGTGACAGCTTCAGAAACTACAGTTTTTATTTCTGTTAGCTCGTCCATCGTTGGGTCAACCTGACTGACAAAAGCAGCGACGGTAACTCTAGCAAATGATTCATTTTCGCTAATACTAGCAAATTGCACTGCCATTTCATTTTTCATGATGCCACCCCCAAAGTCTCTAATGCAAATGCTTCATTCTCCTCAAGACGAACAATTTTAAATAATCCTGACATTTCAAATAAACGTTTAACCGGCGGAGAAATAGAACATACGACCATTTCTCCACCAAGTTGTAATACTTCCTTATATCTGCCTAACACAACACCTAACCCTGAGCTATCCATAAAAGTCATTGCTTCAAGATTTAATAACACATGCTTTACATCATTTTTGTACATAATCTCTTTCCACTCATTTCGTAATAACTCTGCTTCATGATGATCTAATTCACCAGAGAGTCTGACGATCAAGACATCTTCTTTAATAGCAAATGTTGAACTAAGACCCATAGTCTTTCCTCCTTTTTATACAAAAACTGTATTTATTTCATTTCTTGATTTGATGGGTCGATTCCTGCTACATGACAAAAGAAGAACTTATTCGGTTAAAATAGTATGTTTTATTCATTTTTCGCCATTCTTTGCAAGGTTCTCTTTAACAAAGTAAAGTACGATGCTTTATCTATTGTTTCTTTGATCGTTAAATCTGTTCGAGAGATAATTTCATCTCCATTTTTAACTATTAACTCGCCTACTTTATCCCCTCTAAAAATCGGCAGAGATAATGCATGGTGAACGTTAACTTCGGTTGCTATATCGTCCATTGATTCACCTTTTTTATGAAGTGTACTAATAGATTCGGATGCCACAACATCTGTTATTGTTTTATCAGCCTTCAACAGCTTAAGATCGGTTATTTTATCGCCCTTCTCAAATAATTTATTGGTTTGATAATGATTAAATGCAAAATCCAACATTCCTGAAACAGCAGCGTTCCGTTCTTTTGTTGTTTTTGCCCCCATAACAACGGCAATGACTCGCATTTCCTCTTTTTCAGCTGTAGCCGTCAGACAATACTTCGCTTCATTTGTATAACCAGTTTTTAGGCCATCAACACCTGGATAGAATTTCACTAGTTTATTTGTATTAACAAGCCAAAATTCATTATCCTGCCCCTTACGTAAATAATCTTCATAAATGGATGTATAGTCTGTAATGGATTCATACTTTAATAATTCCTTTGCCATTATTGACATATCATAAGATGTACTATAATGATCCTCGGCAGGTAAACCAGTTGCATTTTGAAATTTCGTGTCCTTTAAATCTAATTCCTTGACCTTATCATTCATCTTTTTGACAAATGCTTTTTCGCTACCAGCAATTCTTTCAGCTAGTGCTACACTAGCATCATTTCCAGATGCTACAGCTACGCCCTTAAGTAAATCCTGCACACTCATTTCTTCTCCTGATTCTAAGAAAATTTGAGAACCTCCCATAGACGCAGCGCGATCACTAACGCGTACCGTTTCATCCAGTTTTAATTTTCCCTCATCCAGAGCCTCCATAATTAAAAGCAATGTCATTATTTTCGTCATACTTGCAGGTGGTAATTTCTCATGTGCATTTTTATCGAATAAAACCTCACCTGTGTCTCTCTCCATTAGAATTGCCGATTTAGTATTCTCTGCAAGCTTTTCCGTGTCAGAACCCGCTTCCTCTGCAAAAACAGGTGAGCTTAGATGAATTAACAACGTGATAACCATACTAACAACCAAAAGACCTCTTTTCATCCTTATACCCTCCAATAAAGTGAATCCTTTTTCAGAAGGAAGTTATCTTATTTTCACTTCTGAAATCATGCGAACAAAGGTAGCAAACGCTAAGTCTTGAACATGAAAAGATCGATGTTCAGAAACCTTTATGCCAAACGTCTATTTACAGATATTCTGTAAACAAACAATTCGTTTTTTACAGGCTGTCCTTTCTCGGTAAGTGTATTGTTAATTCGAGCGTTAGGATCCTGTCTACCTAAAATAAACTATATACATTCAGCATAACCAATTGCAGTTCCCAATATACGTTTATTCATGAGTAAAGATCGTTAAAAATGATCACTGTAACAAGAACAAAAGCGGAAGCGCCCGTCTAGAAGCGTAGCGACTGGAGCGAGTCAATGGAGATAAAGGAATAACGGTGTGCTTGCGAGCCGATGATGACTTAGATTAGGGCGATTCGTGAAGTCGCCTCGTTTCTGAAGGCTGGTGCTGAACGCAGCTCGTCCATATTGATCCACATGATTGATCCACATGCGCTAATTTTATAATTTCCTATACTCAAATAAAATCTCTCTGTTCGTCACATTTACAAACAGAGAGATTACATGTTTAGATCTATTAATTTAGCGGCAAATTATTTTATTTAGTAACTGTGTCATATATTAACGTAGGTGCATCTATTATCTCTTCAGAAATGGTTATGCTTGCATATAGTTTTTCTTTCACTTCATCTACATTTTCAGAATTGGAATGAATGGTTAATAAAGACTCACCAGCTTCAACCTTGTCTCCAATTTTTTTATGCAATACTAGTCCAACAGCAAGGTCAATTTCTGATTCTTTTGTAGCTCTTCCAGCACCTAACATCATTGCTGCAGTACCAATATCATCAGCAATGATTTCGGCAACTGTTCCTCCCTTTTTGGCCGGCAGGTCTACTTTAAAGGAAGCTTGAGGCAGCAAATGTGGCTGATCTACAACTGTTGCATCTCCACCTTGTGAAGATAGAAATGTTTTGAATTGATTTAATGCCTTGCCATTATGCAGATTTTCTTGAAGTTTTGCTCTGGCTTCTTCTAGGGTTTCGGCTTTCTCAGCTAAAACAACCATTTGACTTCCTAATGTTAAACAAAGCTCCGTAAGATCTTTTGGCCCTTTGCCTTGTAATGTGTCAATAGCCTCATTAATTTCTAGTGCATTACCAATTGCATTTCCTAACGGCTGGCTCATGTCAGAAATTACTGCCATCGTATTTCTTCCAACTTTATTTCCAATGGTTACCATTGCTTTTGCTAATGCCTTGGCATCATTTAGTTCTTTCATAAAGGCACCTGCGCCAGTTTTTACATCTAGAACGATGGCATCAGCGCCTGAAGCAATTTTCTTACTCATGATGGAGCTAGCAATTAGTGGTATTGAATTGACTGTTGCAGTAACGTCTCTTAATCCATATAATTTTTTGTCAGCAGGAGTTAAGTTCCCAGATTGGCCCACTACAGCTACCTTGTTTTTATTGACAAGCTCAATAAATTCATCGTTAGTTATTTCTACATGAAATCCAGGAACGGCTTCTAGTTTATCAATTGTTCCACCAGTGTGACCTAAGCCCCTTCCACTCATTTTAGCAACTGGGACGCCTAAAGAGGCCACCAATGGTGCTAAAATTAATGTAGTCGTATCACCAACACCACCAGTTGAATGCTTATCTACTTTAATCCCATCAATTTCAGATAAATCGATTTGATCGCCAGATTCTACCATCGCTTTGGTAATTTGCGCACGTTCATCATCCGTCATATCTTGAAAATAAATAGCCATTAACAATGCACTAGCCTGATAATCTGGAATGTTACCATTGGTATAGCCATCTATAAAATAGTTAATTTCTTCTGTTGTTAAGGCTTGACCATTGCGTTTTTTCTCAATAATGTCATACATTCTCATTTTTTATCACCTTTTAATCATTTTGGGGTAATGTTTCTATTACTTTTTTCACAAATGTTAAGAAGGATTCTCTTACTTGCTCTGTTGTTTCTATTACTTCATGATGCGTTAAAGGCTGATCTAAGATTCCCGCAGCCATGTTAGAAATACAAGAGATTCCTAACACACGAATACCTGCATGTCCAGCTACAGTCACTTCAGGAACCGTAGACATACCGACTGCATCCCCACCTAACGTACGAAGCATACGTACTTCTGCTGGTGTTTCATAAGCTGGGCCAGTATTTCCTACATATACACCTTTTTGTACATGTAATTGAATGTCTTTTGCGCATGCCTCCGCGTGTGCAATTAGCGATTTATCATAGACATTGGACATATCTGGAAAACGGACTCCTAAATGTTCATCATTCTTACCAATGAGCGGACTATCTCCCATATTATTGATATGATCGGAAATTAACATCAAATCACCAGGCTTGAAATCTTCATTTATACCGCCAGCTGCGTTTGTAACAATAATAGATTCAATACCTAGTTCTTTCATTACCCGAACTGGAAAAGTTACTTGTTGCATTGTGTAACCCTCATAATAGTGAAAACGCCCTTGCATGGCAATAACTTGCTTTCCTTTTAATGTTCCCGCAACTAGCTGTCCCTTATGACCAGCAACAGTGGATTCTGGAAAATCAGGAATATCCTTATATGGAATAGTAATTGGGCTTTCTATTTCCTCTGCCAGTACTCCTAGTCCAGAGCCAAGAATCAAACCAATCTCTGGTTTCTTATCTAGCTTCTGCTGCAAAAATTCACTTGCTTCTCGAACTGCGCTATAATTCATTTTATAAATCCCCCTTAGGTTTAATATCCTTTAGAAAGCTTATTCCATACGTAGGCATGTTCACCTCAAAATTATCAGCAATTGTAGCTCCTATATCTGCAAATGTCTGACGTAATGGTAATTCTTTTCCTTCGACAATACCTTTATGATGTACCAACAAAGGAACAAATTCCCGAGTATGGTCCGTACCGTGATGTATAGGGTCATTTCCATGATCAGCTGTAATAATTAATAAATCATCATCCTTCATTCCTGCAAGAACTTCAGGCAGTCTAGCATCGTAGGCCTCCAATGCTTCTCCATAACCTTGAGGATCTCTACGATGACCATATTTTGCATCAAAGTCAACTAAATTTAAGAAGCTAATTCCAGTAAAATCCTTCTTCATTGATGTAACTAACTGTGTCATCCCATCATCATTATCCTTCGTTCGAATCGCTTCAGTGACTCCCTCACCGTCATAAATATCTGAAATCTTCCCTAGAGCAATAACATCATAATTATTTTCTTCTAATTCATTCATGACAGTTTTCCCAAAAGGTTTGAGTGCATAATCATGTCGATTAGAGGTCCTCTCAAACGCCCCTGGTTTCCCAATAAATGGGCGAGCAATCACCCGACCGACCATATACTTCTCATCTAACGTTAGTTCTCTCGCAATTTTGCATATACGATATTGCTCTTCAATGGGAATAACATCCTCATGGGCAGCTATTTGCAATACAGAGTCAGCAGAGGTATATACAATTAAGGAGCCTGTTTCCATATGCTCAGCGCCTAATTCTTTAATGATTTCTGTACCTGAAGCTGGTTTATTACCAATAACTTTCCTCCCAGCCTTTTCCTCTAGCTCTTCAATTAATTCTTCAGGGAATCCTTCAGGAAACGTTCTGAAAGGCTGTTCGATATGCAAGCCCATAATTTCCCAATGACCAGTCATCGTATCTTTTCCGTTGGAGGCTTCCTGCATCCTTGTATAATGTGCTTTCGGTGAATCCGCTTTATCAATTCCTGCAATTGGTCGAATATTGCTTAAACCCAACCTTCCCATATTTGGCATATGTAGACCTTTCATATGCGACGCAATATGGCCAAGTGTATCAGCGCCTTTATCATTAAATTTATCAGCATCAGGTGCTTCTCCAATTCCCACTGAGTCCAATACAATTAAAAATACACGCTTGAAATTTTTCATGGTATATCCCTCCTAAATATTATATTCCCACGATAGCCATGAAGTATGTCTATAATTCGTTGTAGGATGTCAGACGACTTAAAAAAATAAAAAGCTATGCTCTTGGATGATAGTTCATATATATATCTTTTAATCTAGCTTTCGTAACATGTGTATAAATTTGGGTTGTAGATATATCAACATGTCCAAGCATTTCTTGAACTAAACGCAAATCTGCACCATTCTCAAGTAAATGAGTTGCAAATGAATGCCTTAATGTATGCGGTGTAATTTTCTTATGAATTCCTGCTTCAAGCGCTGCTTTTTTTAATATTTTCCAAAATCCTTGGCGTGTCAACGGTTTACCGTGCTGATTGACAAATAAAATATTACTATCTCCTTGGCGTTTAATTAACTTACCGCGGGCTTGCTGCAAATAGTTTTCCACTGCCTGGATAGCAACATTACCTAGAGGAACGATCCGTTCCTTCGCTCCTTTTCCAAAGCACTGTACAAACCCCATGGTTAAATGAAGATCAGATATTTTTAAATGGATCATTTCACTTACTCGAAGACCTGTAGCATATAGTAGTTCTAACATTGCTTTATTACGTATATGTAATGCAGTATCTGAAGGTAAACTTAATAATGCTTCTATTTCTTGGATCGATAATACATCTGGAAGCTTTCGTTCCTTCTTAGGTGTTTCAATATGTAAGCTAGCATCATGTGTTACGACTTGCTCCCGAATTAAAAATTGATGAAATGCACGAATAGATGAAATATGACGCGCAATTGTCGCAGAGGATTTCCCATCGTCTTTTAACACATAAAGAAAATTGGTAATATCATTTCTTGTAACTTGTTCCCAGTTAGCTTTGTTTACAGAGGTTTTAATAAAATCTATATATGCTGTTAAGTCACGTCGATAAGAAGTTAATGTATTATCTGATAATCCTCTTTCAATTAATAAATAGTGATAAAAATCCTCTGCAATATCTGAAATCATCTTTTACTCTCCTAGCCGGAAAAATAAGTTCAATCGATCAAAAAAAGTTGGTTCTTCATTAAATACTTTTACTGCTGGTCCCTCTGGTGGATCATATCGATGATATTGTTCATATTCTGCATGCATTATTCGTAAACCAAAATAAAATAAAAATGTACACGCAATAAAGATGACGAACACCTTTACCATATCCCACAGTATTCTTTTCATTTATTGTGCTCCTCTAATCATAATATATCCTATTAAAAGATATGCCAGAAAAGAAGAACAATATACATAATACTATCATTCAAATGGGAAAAAATCTGTAATTACAATGTACCGCTTTTAACTTGGTTTGTAAATTATTTTCTTTTAAATAAAAAAAGGCTGCTAGTAAGTATTGGAAACGCTAACTAGCAAAACTTGCATGGTAACTAGCTAACTAGAAGCGTTCATAGTAACAGCCTGACATTGTTTACAGATGCCATGAAAAGTTAAACGATGGTCTTTTACTTGAAATCCCCATTCATTTTGAACAATTTTCTCCACATCTTCGAGTAAATCATCTTCGATTTCTTCTACTGAACCACATTCCGTACATACCAAATGATGATGAAAATGTTTAGCTCCTTCTTTACGAAGATCATAGCGTGATACACCATCACCAAAATTTATTTTATCCACAATCTTTAGTTCTGATAATAATTCTAATGTACGATATACTGTAGCTAAACCAATTTCTGGAGCTTTTTCCTTAACAAGCAGGTATACATCTTCTGCACTTAAATGATCGTCTTCCCTTTCCAGCAAGACTCTAACAGTCGCTTCTCGTTGAGGAGTAAGCTTATAGCTTTGCGAATGCAGTTGTTTTTTTATCCGATCAATTCGATGTTCCATGACAGGTTCCCTCCCTCATATCCCACCTTTATTATATGCACCGATTAAAAGTGTGTCAAAATAAAATATTATTATTTTATATTTATAATAATTATAGTTTAAGTTTGATTATTAGTAAAATGATCGGATTAACATTTGCATTGCTTCATTGGAAACAAAAGATTCTAGTAAAGCAGCTATACAAGAGAAGGCGACTAGAAATGAAAATAATGTTACATATTTACCAAATGGCTGGAATACAGGTTGTGCCATTTTTCTTGTAAATAATTTACTCAATAAGGTCAATGAGAAAATCATGGATAAACTTCCGGCGGTAATATAAATAGGAATAATTAACATATTTTGTGGTGCAATCGACAGTGCCGCCAATAATAATCCATCAAAACCAAGCTGATTGACAATAAACCCTACAGAAAATCCCACTACAAGCCCTTTAATAAAAATTAACACCCAAACCAATGGCAAGCCAATTACTGAAAGTCCTAATATAAATAATAGTAGCAAATATTTAGTATGGTACAAGAAGCTACTTTTAAAAATATCCATGCGTTCCATTTCTTGATTATCAGCAATTTGTCCAAAAAATCGTTCTAAATAAAAGAATAGATCCTGTTTTTGAATAAAATTCATACTATTAACGAGGATAGCTCCAAATATAATCCCTGTTAGAAATAAAATAACCATAAAAAGATAAATCGTGGCATGTTCTTTTACATGAGTCATTAGAAGTGTTTTATTTTTGTACATTGGAATCCTCCATTCAATATACTGCTATACTAAAAACTATGAAGAATTCCAATTAAAAATACCAAGTTTTCTATTATCCTACTAGATGAATTTAGGTTAATTTAATCGTACCGTATCTACCTCCACCGCCTTCGATAATCTTTAGCTTGCCTTGACGCATCTGAATAATTGCATGAGCTAAATCGCTTGGAATCACCGAGGTTAATTCCTCGAAAGTTGCGTGATGAATCACTTGCATTTCCGTATCAAACGCAGTTAACAGTTTTTCATACGTTCTCTTTCCCAATTTAGGAAGATACTCTAATGGAACTTGGTACGTATATGGTGGCCTATCATTAGTAGGAGCACTTATGTCTTTTAATTCTAAGATTCTATCCGACACACCTTTAATAAGTTTGTTCGAAAAACAATGAGGACAGTTTTGAACATTTAACGAAACGACCGAAAAGCATTGATTACACACCGTTTTATGATATTTACCTAGTCGCGGATTCATACCGTAGTTATGGGCAATTTTTCTGTTCTGCTGTTGGTGCAGTGCCAAATACAATTCGTTAAATGAAGGCTCCATCATACATATTATTTGATATTCTCTTGCTATTTTTGCTAAGGAGTGTGCATCAGAGTTAGAAAGAAACGTATAATCATGTAGTTCTTGAATTTGATCTGCCATATGAGTATCCGAACTTAAACCTAATTCTATTCCATCAATCAAATCACGATCAAATACCTCTGATAATGTTTGCTCCACACCTTTCCCATACAAGCTTTTAAATGGCGTAAACACATGAGCTGGAATAAATATTCCTTTTAGCTGCTTTACTTTATATTGCAGCTCTTTTCCTGTACCGTAATACCTCTGAGAACTTAGACCAATGTTCTTCATTCGCTGACGTAGCCATGCAGAAAATTGTTGCATGTATTGCAAGGTTGGAAAATAACAAAGTACATGAATCGGGCCCTGACAAGCTTCATCATAGACTTCGATTTCTGAACCGAGAATTAAAGTAACTTTTTCAAACCGAATGCCTCCATCAACCAATTCATATGCTTTGCCTTCTTCAATTAATTCCATAATCTCCTGTTGTACAGCGGGCGCCTGACAATCTATAACACCTATTAAATCCATACCTTTATTACGACTGGATTCCTCTAACACACTCGTTAGCGTTAAATTTTTTGAAGCGGTAATTTTGACGGGATGATCGTACTTATCTCGGCCAATATGAATGTGTAAATCAGAAAAATACGGCTTAAGCAATTATTTCATCCCCAGTGCATGTAAATATAAGATTGCGTAATTTGTTTTGGCATCATGAATCTCTTCCTGTTCCACTAGTTGCTTTGCTTCTTCAAGTGTTAACTTTCTAATACTAATAAATTCATCTTCATCGCCCGCTATTGGTTGATCAACTAACTCTAACGTATCTGTGATATAAATATACATTCGTTCATTCGCAAACCCTGGCGAAGTATAAAAGGAAGTAACAAAAGAAAGATCTTTCGTTGTGTAGCCTGTCTCTTCTTCTAATTCTCTAATCGCTGTTTCTTCGGGATCTTCTCCAACTTCTAACTTTCCTGCTGGTATCTCAATTAACGATTTTTCTAGTGGCTTACGATATTGTTCAACAAATACAATTTTATTATCCTTCGTTATTGGTATTATTGCCACAGCACCAGGATGATCTATGATTTCACGTTTTGCCGTCTTACCGTCAGGCAATACAACATCATCCACTTTTAAATGTACAACTTTCCCATCATAAATAACTTCCGAACTAATTGTCTTTTCTTCAAATTTCTTCATTACTATCACCCTTCAACCAAATTTCTGTTTCTATTCTAGCATATTTATACTGCGGTCATTTCAATTAATTGTTTTACCAATTACTTCAATTTACAATAAACATATACCATAAACATTGGAATGGAGGCTAGCTAAAATGAAAAAAAATCAGATTGGAAGTTCAGACATATATATTTCTCAACTTACGCTGGGGTGTATGTCACTTGGAAAAGACACTGCTAAAGCAAAAAGCATGATTGATATGGCATTAGAGCATGGAATCAATCATTTAGATACAGCTGATTTATATGATTTTGGAGATAATGAAGAAATTGTTGGATCGGCTATTAAACACAGACGAGAAGATGTAGTGCTTACAACAAAAGTCGGAAATCATTTTAATAGAGAGACGAGAAAATGGTATTGGGACCCTTCGAAAGAACACATCCAACAAGGTGTTAAAGCCAGTCTAAAACGCTTGAATACGGACTATATCGATTTTTATATGCTACATGGTGGGACAATTGACGATCCAATTGATGAAACAATAGAAGCTTTTGAAATACTTAAAAAAGAAGGTTTAATCCGAGCATACGGTATATCTTCTATTCGCCCAAACGTTATTCGAGAATATGTAAAACGCTCTGCGATGGATGGTATAATGATGCAATACAATTTATTGGATCGCCGACCAGAAGAAGAAATACTTGATCTTTTAGATGAAAATAACATTAGCGTTCTAGCTCGTGGTCCATTAGCAAAAGGAATGTTAAGTAATCAAGCAGCGAAGCAAATCGCCGCTAAAGGAGAAACAGGATATTTAGATTATTCCTATAAAGAATTACAATCTATAAATGACGAGCTAACCAAACTTAGCTCTAATAAAAATGAGCTATCTTTCCGCTATATACTAAAGCATCCGGCTGTTGCTAGTGTAGTTTTCGGAGCTAGCTCAATTGATCAATTAAAAGAAAATATCAACGGCGACTTTAACAAAGAATTACAGGATGATACGTACCATAACCTAAAAAAAATCACTAAACCAGTTACTTATCAAGCACATAGATAAGAGGTTTCCTTGGTTCGTGTTAGCAAATAGAGTTAAAAACACTCGTACTAGTTACGTAGACGTGTCCACCCACCTGTCATCTGTTAGGATTCATGGACCCATTGGATGTCTTCCTTTCGATAGGGAGCCTCACCATTTCAAATAAAGTGAAACTTCAATCTGTAGGGTCTTACTGCTGTTGTATGTGGATCAATAGAAACAAAAGCGCAAGCGCCTAAATAGAAACGTAGCGACTGGAGCGAGTCAACGGAGATAAAGGAATCACGGTGTGCTGGCGAGCCGATGATGACTTAGATTAGGGCGGTCGCCTAGTTCCTGGGCGCTGGAGCTAGAATCGGCTCAACACGCCCATAATTATCCGTATGGGCAAACTCTATAATTTCTTAGAGTATGATAAAAGAAGCTGAGACAAAAGAATGAAGAAAAATTAAAAGCGAACGATAATTAGATTTAACTTAATTATCGTTCGTTTATTGATCAGAACAATTCATTTAGCACCTGAAATAAGCGAGACTCTGGCGGGAACCGCATGAGTCTGAAGATCCACGTGGTAACGTGTTTTTCTTTACCAAGTTAGCTGAGGCCTTGCCCCATAGCCGTCAAGCTAATAAAAAAGCAGTATGGTGCAATGAAAATATAAACATATTTTTCCAGTTTAATCCGTATTCTTTTATGGGTACTTGTTTTTCTTTTTTACACTGTTACTTACGCGGCACGGAAATGTACTTTATACGCAATGTTTAAGACATCAAAAGGACTTTTATGCTGACAACGATGATCTTTCCTTCCATGCCGGTATATGTTCTGGTAAATATTATCGATGAGAGCTTTCAAAGAAGAAAGGTGATAGAGTGAATACCCCTTCGTCTCTACTATTGCGTTTCTCGCATGGTTGATACATTTGTACTCACTCCCTTCTAGTTGATACCTTTCGTAAAGGCAGTAACGGCACTGAAAAGCAATCATCGAAGAAAGAAGAATATGAATGAAAGTTCCATACAAATGACAGTAAAAGCGGTCGGTATTCATTGCCTGCACATCATCAATTTCAAATAACGATTTCCATGTTTTAAAGAGAATCTCCACTTGCCAACGCAAGGAATAGATAGGATACAAGGTTTGCTCATCCATTTCTTCTTGTGTTATATTGGTAGC
>NZ_CANMAB010000071.1:0-21111 GCF_947495635.1 uncultured Virgibacillus sp.
TTGAAAAAAGTAAAAAAAGTGATACGCCCTAAATTGGCGTACCACTTTTTTCAGTTACTGGGTTTTGTCCCAGCCCCATTATACGATATAAAAAGAGTTGGTAAAATAGTCTATAAGTGGCTCAGCCGTAGTCAATTTGGATTAATGGAATTCACACCGCAGGAGCTAAGGGAATCTACTAAGGACATCATGGAAATGTACGTAATTTCTGTATGTAAACTTTTTTCTGTAGCTAAAATCATCTCTTGTTCTATAAATACCCTTCTTTTATGTGGCTAATTAACTGCAATAACTTAGGAACTATTTTTTTGATATGATCTATTTCCAAATTTTCTACACCTCTTGGTATTAGCAAGACGATTTATATAGTCAGAAAGAACAGGTAAGCTATCAGATAAAAAATCAACTAATTCTTGCTTTCTATTCATTTCCACCAATGGAATTATGAAATTAGTTGATAAGTTAACGGATTAACTTTTAGGTGTTAATTTAACCCATAAGAAGTGGGTTCTTTTTTAATCATTAAACAGAACTAAAGTACGTATATAATAATAACAAATGTTCTTAAGGGTGGTCTTGTTATGAAAGGGTTACTTAATCGTTCTGAGGAAAATAAGCAAAAAATCAATATCTTTTAAATAGATAGCAATAACAACGTTACGGAGCGTTATATACGTGTTCTAGAAATACGCGAAAAAGAGTATATTGGCTTATTGTTTCTACCATAAAAAAGTAAGACATTTAAGTAAAAAAATATCCTTTCAGCTGGACCAGTACAGAAGAAAGTGGCGCGTGACGGTTAATTATTTCATAATTAAACCTAATTTGTAAATTCTGATTAAACCAATTATAATATTGATACAGGAGAATAAAAGGAGTGTTATCTTGCATTTTTATTTATTTATGCTCATTTCGGTCGTTGGTTTAATTGCTATTCTCTCGTTATCAATAGCAGGGGTATTAAGATACTTTAGAAGATAATATTTATTAAGATACCTAAATTATTTAAAGCTCTTTTTTGCTGAAGGAGCTTTTTACTTTTCAAATACAATTAACTCAACCGTATATTCATAGCAACAATATACATATTTGTAATTTCATTCTAAAAAAATACAAAGAGGAATGTAGTAGATTACATCCCCTTTGCAAGTAACACAAGTGTGTTCTATTATTTATTTTTTATTATGAGTACTAATAGTACAGCTACTAAGTAAAATAAACTTAAGTGAACACTGATTACGTAAATAATATATTTTATATAATAATTTGTAGTCAGGGGAAAACTATCTTTTCCATACTCCATAATGTTTTCGACAACACTAGGTACAAATATTGATATTACTGCAATAAGTAATATCAAATATAAATATGCTTTGTTCTTTCTGATAACAAGTCATCCCCTCTCATAGTAGAAAGTTAATTTAAATATACACGAATTTTTTAATATAGGAAACACCGACAGGTTTATATGCAGTAACGGTACCAGCAAATACAAAAGGAGCAAATAAGTCATTTCCTGTTGGTATATATAGATTTGATGTCAGGAGGGGTGGAATCCATAAATTGATCTTGAAATCGTCCAAATTGATATAAAAGATTTTTAGGACAGTTTTTTCCACTCCAATGATTATGTGGAACCACATTTTCTATAGGGATAACAAATTCATTCATAAGAGATCTAATTAATGTAGCAGGGCTCATATCCATAACCACCACTTCTACTCTTTGCCCATGTTCTTTCAAATAAGTCTCTACCGTTTCCTTTTTCCTATCCGGCAATATCTCCAGGGGTTTCCGATCCACCGGATCGGCAATAATAGTTTGGTATTTTTCTCCGTCTGAATCTCCCTTATATTCATCAATGGCGATTACAGAAGGCAACTCTTTTGTTTCCTTCAAAAAACTAGATCCCACTTCATCAAACCTACGCATTACAGTAGTTGAGGAAATGTTAAATCGAGAGGCAACAGATTTAAAGTTTTTTCCATGAATTAGCTCCAATGCAATAGCTTGCTTTAGTTCTTTAGACTGCCGTTGATAGCGTTCTACTAATGAGTTATTCTCATAAAAACGTTTTTCACAATTCGGTTGTTCACATTTATAGCGACGCGTACGGTAAAAAATAAGTGTTTCTCTTACAAACAGTTTTGAATGCTGGATCTTTTGCGTACGGTAATCATGCACCTTTTTTGTAAGCACATTACATACTGGACAACGATGGGGCTTAGCATCCAGTTCCACATGGAGCTGAAAAACTCCACCATTTTCAACTGTTTTTTTAATACGAAAGGCTTCTAAACCTGGTAAAGACATGTTAAAATTCACTTACACGCAACTCCTTTTGTTTTTGTTTTGTGGGTAAAACAAGTCTAACAAAATTCGGAGTTTGCGTGTTTTTATTTAGCTGAATTTTCTCAGTACCCCAACATATATTTTAGAGCCCAAAAAAATAAGCCACCTAATCGTTAGTTGAGCGATTCAACCAACGGATTAGAAGGCTTATCTGACGGAGTTTCACCTCCGCTATTAGACGTCCCAGGAGAGATTCGAACTCCCGACCCACAGCTTAGAAGGCTGTTGCTCTATCCAGCTGAGCTACTGGGACATAAAAATATGTATGGAGCGGGTGAAGGGAATCGAACCCTCGTCATCAGCTTGGAAGGCTGAGGTTTTACCATTAAACTACACCCGCATATCATTACTATGTATGAAAAAACAATTGATTAATAGTTACTCCGTTTTTAACGGACAAGAATCATTATATAAACTTATACAGCTTTTGTCAATAGTTTCTAATAAATAATTTTAATTTCATCCATCCTTGGAGCAATGTCCAGGATGGATGCGTATTTTGTTTTATAATGTAAACTCATACTGCAGATTATGAACTAATTCACCTTCAGTTGTATAGTAACGTAATAAGATATTTTCTTTCTTTTCCCATTCCATTATAGCGTATGTTTTCTCTTTGCGAACCCGGGGCAATCGTATACTACCTGGGTTAATTAATAATTGATCTCCACGTTGTTCTGCCCCTGCGATATGTGTGTGGCCAAAGCATATAATTTGTGCTCCTAATTCCTCTGCACGGTATGATATATGCATGAGATTCGTTTTAACTTGATGTAAATGACCATGAACTATTAAAAAGGTTAAACCGCCTATAGTAAGTGTCTGTTCTTCTGGATAACGTATGTCATGATCGCAGTTTCCAATAACTGTATAAAATCCATCCATTTCGTTCTCATCCAAATCCAATTCAGAATCTCCACAATGAAATCGATAATCCACATTGTGACGTTGTTTAATCTTATCTAATTCTTCCGTTAATCCATGACTATCGCTTAATATAAGTACTTTTGTCATCGAATCCACCTTATTCCTTAATTAGTAATCCGTGTTGTGTCACTGTATCTTCTAGCTGAACAATTGCATTTCTACGATGACTAATTTGATTTTTTTTATCCGATGATAACTGTGCCATTGTTTGCTGATAACCTTTAGGTATAAAAATTGGATCATAACCAAAACCATTTTCACCATATTGGTTATCGGCAATTCTCCCCTCACAATACCCTGTATAAAAACGTGTTTTAGACCCTGGAGATGCAATAGCAAGAACGCAAACGAATCTAGCAGTACGTTTAGCTTCAGGAATACCACGTAATTCCGATAGCACTTTTTCCATATTTAATTGATCATCTTTATGTTCCCCGGCATACCTTGCAGAATAAACACCGGGTCTACCATCTAATGCATCAATCACTAAACCAGAATCATCTGCAAGTACAGGTAATGATAATATGGAAGCTATTTCTTCTGCTTTTAAGGCAGCATTTTCTTTAAATGTTTCACCTGTTTCTTCTACATCTGGAAGGTCTTCTAAGTCATTTAAAGAAAGTGCCTTTAAGTTATAGGGCTTAAAAAACTCCTTAAACTCATTAGCCTTCCCTTTATTTTTCGTAGCAATGATGATTTGCTTCATTTGCTTTCTCCTTTTGCTGTAACACTTTCTCCAATTCTATTGGTGATATCTCCAAGTACTTCACGCTGCTTCATAATAATTGTCTGTATTCCCTGTTCAGCTAATTGCAGCAGTTCATTTAACTGTTTCATACTAAATGTCGCTTCTTCTCCTGTCCCTTGAATTTCTACAAATTCACCGGTACCTGTCATAACTATATTCATATCGACATGAGCTTTGGAATCTTCCTCATAGTTTAAATCTAATATCTCCATGCCATCTGGCAATACCCCCACAGATATTGCGGCAAGAAAATCAGTAATTGGCATTTTGGATAAGACTTTCCGACGAAGTAAACTTTCGAAGGCTAACACTACAGCCACAAATGCACCAGTAATGGAAGCAGTTCTTGTTCCACCATCCGCCTGAATGACATCACAGTCCACCCATACAGTCCGTTCTCCAATGCTGTCTAAATCAACAACAGAGCGTAAAGCTCTACCAATTAAGCGTTGTATTTCCATTGTTCTACCACTAACTTTTCCTTTTGAAGATTCTCTTATATTCCTCTGTTCGGTTGCTCTTGGTAACATTGCATATTCAGCAGTTATCCATCCCTTACCTTGACCGCGCATAAACGGAGGAACTCTGTCTTCTATACTTGCATTACATATTACTTTAGTATTCCCTACTTGAATTAACACGGAACCCTCTGGATGCTGTAGAAAATTCGGTGTGATTGTAACAGGACGTAAGCTGTTACGATTACGTTGATCAGTTCTCATCATAACTCCTCCTTAGTTCAACCATTAGCTTAACATATTTTTTGTTAAAAGCACTATTGAAATACACATAAATTACAGAAGGAAACAAGTGTCACTTGGGATTCTCATATCCAATCTAATAGCAGTAAGATGTGTATATTAGAAATACGGACAATAAGCTACTTACAATCTCACCTGGTATATGATAAACTATTGTCACTCGACATAAGTAGATCTCCTCTCGTTATTCGAAATTGGTTTGGTGGCCAGTTTCTTTATAACGTTTGGAGATTTTTTATTACATTCCTTGTTTTCACATAGCCTGTGGTTTTACATGCACTAAAAAGAAACGTAGCGACTGGAGCGAGTCAATAGAGATAAAGGAATCACGGTCCGACGATGACTTATCGCAGGGCGATTCGTGAGGTCGCCTAGTTTCTGGGCAACTGGAGCTGGACGCGGCTCAACACGCGCCTATTTATCCACACGGATTTCCTAGACTATAAAAAAGAGGCTTATCAAAGCCTCTTTTAGCTATAACTTCTCTGTCGGTATAAACTGCTGTTTCGTTACTGGTTCCGTATAAGCCTCACCATTTTCATTGACTAGTTCCTCTACACTTTCCACGTTAACCTGAACAGCTTCCACCCCCTGTACATTTGTCAACGTTCGAACTAGCGTTTCCATTACCTCATCAGCGATTACGGATTTATCCTGTTCTTTAAGTATAGATTCATTAAAATGTAGTTGTAAAACTCCATCTTTTAATGAAGGTTTACTCGTCAATGCAGCTGAATCATTAAAGACTTGCTTTACATTTGATTGAATTCCTGGACCCTTCAGTAAGTTCTTAACGATAGCACTGAACTCATCTACTTCCTCAGATGGTTCTACATACTGTGTCACAGGAATGTAGTATCGATTTTCATCATGCTCCGTTGGATAGTACATTGTGACCGTTTTACTTTGCATGAAGTCAGAAACCCCAGTATCACTTACATTAATTCCATTTTCCCTGGAATACCCTTCACCAATTGGTGTTCCATTAACTGGCATCTCTTTTAATGCCATTCCATCCATTTGTAATTGAACTTCCTCTACATTCTCAAATTGCGTTAAGGTATATGTTACGGCTTCTAGAACTTTTGTTTCATCCTTCGCTTCATAGTTTGCAAATTCTTTCGAAAAGTTAACTACCATTGTGCCATCTTCCTGCAAATTAATGCCTAGAACTTCAGTTCCTTCTGGTAGAACTGCTTGAAATCCGTTAGGAAGTAACTGGGAAATCGGTCCACCCTTTACTAAATATTCTAAAACCTGTGTAGCTACTTTATTCGATTCAGGAGTTGGTAATTCCAATGTTTGAGACGCTACCATTCCATTTGCATCAATTAAATACAGATCACGTGCTATTGTCTCTGAGACGTTGTCTTCATCCTCACTCTGTTCATTAGCTTTTGCATCTGAATCTTCCAGATTATCAACGGGCTCTGCATTTTGTGGAGGATCGATCATTTCCTCCTCCAAGGACTGCTCACCTTGAAAACACCCGGTTAATATAATGGACATTGTTACTGTACCCGCAATCAAAAAAATTCCGCGCTTCTGCATATCTTTCCCTCCTACGATGGTTTGTACTATTATATATACGAGCCCACTGCGAAAATAGACCAAGCAAAAATAAAAAAACAGGATTCTTAGCTTTAAGAATCCTGTAATTGATGGAGATATGCTTTTTCAATCGTTACCATTTGTAAGTAAGGCTCTTTAAAGATACTTTTGGATATTTCAATAAAAATTTCTAAGTCACCAGTGGTATAAAATTGGTGAACCGGATAAATATCATCTTTATTAAACAGTTGATGTACATCCAATATCGTACTCGTTTCCCTTGCCGTCTCCTCACTTGATGAGATAATTGTTATATGTTGTCCAATAACAGATTGGATAGTATCTTTAATTAACGGATAGTGCGTACATCCTAAGATCAACGTATCCATATTACTGTATTGTAATAATGGAGCTAACGTATCTTCAACAACTTCTATTGCCTGACTTCCTTCAAGTATCCCTTGTTCAACCATAGGTACGAACATGGGGCATGCTAGCGCATTAACCTCTAACTCGCTTTTAATATTTCTAAGTGCATTCGTATAAGCATGACTTCTAACAGTACCTTCTGTTCCAATAACACCAATATGATTATTTCTTGTAAATTTAATTGCTGCTCTTGCTCCAGGTTGAATAACACCAATTACCGGGATATCTAGTTCCTCTTTTAATGATTTTAATGTAAATGCAGTGGCCGTGTTACATGCGACAACAAGCATTTTTATATTTTTTTCCAGTAGAAAATCGACCATTTCCCACGTGAATTGCTTTACTTCTTCTTTTGATCTTGGTCCATAGGGACATCTAGCAGTATCACCTAAATAAATCAGCTTTTCTTTCGGTAGCTGCCTCATTAGTTCATGTGCTACGGTTAATCCCCCTACCCCAGAGTCAATGACCCCAATTGCCTGCTTCAACCATATCGCCTCTTCTTTGAAGTTTTATTTATCATCTATACTTATCATTTGCTCATGCAAGTATGAAAGTAATTCATGTAAGTCTTCCACTTGTTCTTCTGAAAAATTTTCAAGTACGTTGCCAAGATACTGCTGTCTCTTTTCAATCACCTCATGGATAATTGTTTTTCCTTTTTCAAGAACGTGAATACGTACTACTCTTCTGTCTTTAGCATCTCGTACTCTTTCAACAAGGTTATTATTTTCCATTCTATCTACTAAATCAGTTGTCGTGCTAAAAGCTAGACTAATCCGATTGGATAGTTCTCCGATCGTTAAATCCCCTTCCTCCAATAGCCATTGCAATGCAATGAACTGCGGAGAAGTAATTGGATAATTATTTAATATTTGTCGTCCCTTTTGTTTTATGATTCCTGAAATGTAGCGCATTCTTTTTTCAATCTTATTTATTGTATCTGTTGTTGCGTTTGATTTCAACATGTAACCTCCTAGAATTACTTCCCGTATATGACTATTTTACATAACGTACTGCAGTCCCGTAAAGTGATATTCATTTACAACCAAATAGGAAATAGTGCTACATTCATCCTATTCAAATCACGTGTATATTGATCGTTATTTTATTATAAGACATTCTGATTCCTATATTAAAATTTCTTTTAAATAAATCAATTACTACCACGACAAATGTACGCACCGTTTCCTTGATCCAACATAAGCTATAGTGACTAAATAATTTCCCTTCAATCTGCAGCTCTATTGACAGCAAGGAGGGGTTAACATTTGAAGGACAACGAGTATAAACCGAAGCAATTATTAACAAAACGTGAAAAAGAGGTTTTCGAGCTGTTAGTACAAGATAAAACAACAAAAGAAATTGCCCAGGAATTATTCATATCAGAAAAAACTGTCCGCAACCACATTTCAAATGCTATGCAAAAGCTAGGAGTTAAGGGGCGTTCACAGGCTGTAGTAGAGCTCCTTCGCATGGGGGAATTGAAGCTCTAATCAAATCGGCTTTCCTTATTGGAAAGCCGATTTAGGTTTGAGCATTTAATTTTTCACAAGCAATTCCTTCATTTCCTCTGGTAAAGAAACAGTTTCCCCCGTTTTTGGATTAATATATACTAATCTTCCCCGTCCCGTTAAGGCTATTTCTCCTTTCTCATTAAGAACCATATAATGCAGATCTAATGAGGTATTCCCGACATGGTTTGCTTTAACATAGACGTCAAAGGATTCATCAAAATACATTTGTTGTAAATAATCGCATTGTAAATCAGAAACAACAGGAATGGCTTCTGATTCTTTAATAAACATTCCCTTTGATTTTAAGAATTCAATTCTTGCTTCTTCAAAATAGATAAATGGTGATGTATTATTCACATGCCCAAATAAATCCGTCTCCGAAAAACGAACCTTAATCGGTATTGAGAAAGAAAACGTAGAACGCCAATGATCCATGTCTTCTATGTAAGCAATTCGCATCTCCCTTACCCCTTTCCATTTGTTAAACTTGTAAAAATGACCCCAGCCAATCTTGGCAGGGGCCATTTTATTTAACATTCATCATTAATGTGCATTGTCACTTCCAAAGAAGTTTTTAAATGCTTGAATATTTGTCGCACGGTTCATTGCTGCAATTGATGTTGTAAGCGGAATACCCTTCGGACATACTTGCACACAGTTTTGTGAGTTCCCGCAACCGTCAATTCCGCCATCTTCCATTAAACCGTTTAATCGTTCACTTGCATTCATTTCTCCAGTTGGATGAGCATTAAACAAGCGAGCTTGAGACAATGCTGCTGGACCAATGAAGTTAGATTTATCGTTTACATTCGGACAGGCTTCTAAACAAACACCACAACTCATACATTTAGATAATTCATAAGCCCATTGCCGCTTCTTCTCAGGCATCCTTGGTCCTGGTCCCAAATCATGTGTTCCGTCAATTGGAATCCAAGCTTTTACTTGTTTTAATGCATCAAACATACGTTCACGGTCAACGATTAGATCACGAACTACCGGAAACGTAGACATCGGTTCCAAACGGATAGGCTGCTCCAATTGATCTACTAGTGCGGCACATGACTGTCTAGCTGTTCCATTAATCACCATAGAACAAGCACCACATACTTCTTCTAAACAGTTCATATCCCATTGTACTGGTGATGTTTTCTTCCCATCAGCAGTAACTGGATTTTGACGAATTTCCATTAATCCAGAAATAACGTTCATATTTTTTTTGTAAGGAATGTTAAATGTTTCCTTATAAGGAGCAGAATCAGGGCCGGCTTGTCGAGTTATGATAAAAGTAACTGTCTTTTGTTCAGCCATTCTTACTTACTCCCTTCGCTTTTCTTTGTGTAATCACGTTTACGTGGTTTAATTAATGACACATCGACTTCTTCATACGTAATCTGAGGTGACTCAGTTTCTTTATCAAATTGAGCAATTGTCGTTTTTAACCATTCCTCATCATTTCGATCAGGGAATTCTGGTTTATAGTGGGCTCCACGACTTTCGTTACGGTTATATGCTCCTTGTGTAATAACTCGTGCTAAATGAAGCATATTTTTCAACTGACGAGTAAACATAACGCCTTGGTTGCTCCAACGCGATGTATCATTAATATTTATATTTTCCCACCGCTTAAGCAGTTCTTGAATTTTCTCATCTGTTTTTAATAACTTCTCATTGTCACGAACAACGGTAACATTATCTGTCATCCATTCACCAAGCTCTTTGTGAATTTGATAGGCATTTTCTTCCCCATCCATCTTCATTAGCTTTTCAAAGTCTTCTGTTGCCGCTTTGACATTAGACTCAAATAGTTCAGGCGATAAATCATCAACATGTTTATCTAACCCTTCAACGTATTTAATTGCATTCGGACCAGCAACTGAACCACCAAAAATGGCAGATAGTAAGGAGTTAGCCCCTAAACGGTTACCGCCGTGTTGTGAATAATCACATTCTCCAGCTGCAAATATTCCTGGAATGTTTGTCATTTGGTCATAATCTACCCATAGACCACCCATTGAATAATGAACTGCTGGGAATATCTTCATTGGAACTTTACGAGGGTCTTCACCGACAAATTTCTCATATATCTCAATAATACCGCCAAGCTTAATATCAAGTTCTTTCGGATCCTTATGGGATAAATCCAAATAAACCATATTTTCCCCGTTAATTCCTAGTTTTTGATTTACACAAACATCAAAAATTTCTCGGGTCGCAATATCACGTGGTACGAGGTTTCCGTAAGCTGGATATTTCTCCTCAAGAAAATACCAAGGCTCACCGTCTTTATACGTCCAAACTCGTCCACCCTCACCACGAGCAGATTCACTCATTAAACGTAATTTGTCATCTCCAGGAATGGCTGTTGGGTGAATTTGAATAAATTCACCATTTGCATATTTTGCTCCTTGTTGATACAAAATACTAGCAGCTGAACCTGTGTTAATAACGGAGTTCGTGGACTTACCAAAGATAATTCCAGGACCTCCAGTTGCGAATATCGTCGCATCAGATGGGAAGGCCTTAATTTCATGTGACTTAATGTCTTGCGCTACAATCCCTCTTCCAACACCTTCTTCATCAATGACGGCATGAACGAACTCCCAATTTTCATATTTCGTTACAAGTCCTTCTACTTCATAGCGACGAACCTGCTCATCTAGCGCATACAATAATTGCTGTCCTGTAGTTGCCCCTGCATATGCTGTACGATGGTGCTGTGTTCCACCAAAACGTCGGAAATCTAGCAATCCTTCTGCCGTCCGGTTAAACATAACACCCATTCTATCTAGCATATGGATAATGCTTGGCGCTGCATCACACATCGCTTTAACAGGTGGTTGGTTCGCAAGAAAGTCACCACCATATACAGTATCATCAAAATGGATATAAGGAGAATCCCCTTCTCCCTTCGTATTTACTGCACCATTAATACCGCCTTGGGCACATACAGAGTGAGAGCGCTTTACAGGTACAATGGAGAATAAATCAACATTGACTCCTGCTTCGGCCGCTTTTATAGTTGCCATTAATCCAGCCAACCCTCCACCGACGATGGCTATTTTTCGATTACTCATAATAGATGCTCACTCCCTTGTTCTTTAGTTAAACTCCGTATGCAAATGTAATTAACGTTCTTACACCAACATAGCTCAATGCTAAAAACACTACGACCGTTGCATATGTAGCAATTTTTTGGGACTTCGGTGATTGCGTAATACCCCATGTCACGAAGAAGCTCCAAAGTCCGTTTGCGAAATGGAAAACAGTTGCTATTAATCCAATAATGTAGAACCAGAACATGAATGGGCTAGAAAGTATTCCTTCCATTAAGCTATAATCTGCTCCCTGAGAACCAATCTGAATTCTTGTTTCCCAAACGTGCCATACAATGTAGACAAAGGTAATAATTCCTGTTACACGTTGTAAGACGAACATCCAATTTCGGAAAAAACCATAGTTTTTCGTATTGCTTCGTGCTACAAATACAATATAAACCCCTAGAATAGCATGAAACAAGATAGGCAGGTAAATGACTACGAATTCCAATAAGAGTCGAAATGGTAAACCGTGCATAAAGTCTGCTGCCTTGTTAAAGTTTTCTTCACCATACACAGCAAAATGATTCACCACTAAGTGCTGAACCAAAAATATTCCAATTGGAATTACGCCTAGTAACGAGTGTAATCTTCTAGTTAGAAATTCACGATGCTCTGCCAATGTGTTACCCCCCTTTAGTTTAATCAATGTTAGTTTCATTTTTATCACATCACATCAACCTAATTAGAAAAGCTTGGCGCATTGCCAAGACTGATGGTGAAAAGTCTATGTTTAGATATACTTTTCTTTACTGTTTCACAGCGTGTAAAATAATAAAAATTGATGAGGTTGATAATGTACAATTTGTGACATGTTTATTGTACTTCTATCTCCATAAAGCGTCAAGAAAACGGTACCTAAAAATGAAGAATTATGTATATCCATAATATGAACTAAAAACTGAATCAATTTCCTTTGTATACTTGCGAAATCGGTACAATATATAGATAATAATAGTAGTAGCTATGAAGTACATAATTCGTTAGTCTTTTAAGCTATGATTTAGAGAGGATGACATTCATGACAAACAAAACTGACACAACGATTACCGTTTCCCAGATGGAAGAATTACATACGGCAGGTGCCGGTTATGATATTCTACGCTACGTAGGTTTACCAGAATTATTAGGAAGAGAATCTCATACTCTCTTATATTTCATGGGAAGAAAACTAGCACGGAAGTTTGAATTAAGTACAATGGGAGATATTTTCATTATTTTTGAAAATTTAGGTTGGGGACAATTGGAACTAGTTAAAAACAAAAAGAAAGAAATGGTGTTTCAGTTAATGTCGGATTCAATTGTTCAACGATTAAAGGCACCATTTGAAGCTGACTTTCGATTAGAGGCTGGCTTTTTAGCCGAAGCATTGCAAATGACAGAAAACTGTGATTGTGAATGTGTCGAATCCGTTCATTCACGCATTCACCAGGTAGAATTTACAGCTGTGCTAAGCAGATAGTAAAAGAGGTTGTCTCAAGAGTCTATTTTTTGAGAGGTCTTTCTATGTTTGTAAATAACGAATGTTTATACTTCGGAATATAGCGTTTGTCAACATGGCAAATAGTAGCAGCAAAGGGCCGAACAGATTTAAAATTCTAGTTCGGCTTTTGCTTTAGCTAAGATATATGCTTGCTCCAGACGCAAATTATGTTTTAGGACGATTTTGGGACAATTCTTCTTCATTTTCTGGGCTATTTAAATAAGTAATGATTTCATTTGCTGTATTCTTTGGTATGCCTAGCTTAGTAAATTCCTTTATCTCTGCCTTTTTAATTTCAGTAATCGATTTAAAATGCGTTAAGAGCAGCTTTCTCCTTTTTTCACCAATACCTGGGATTTTATCTAATTCTGACTGAAACACATTTTTCCCACGTAACTGTCTATGAAAAGAGATAGCAAAACGATGTACTTCTTCCTGTACTCTCTGAACAAGATAAAATTCCTGTGATTTCCTATCCAATGGTACGACAACTGGTGGTACACCGTATAATAATTCACTGGTTTTATGCTTATCATCCTTTGCTAAACCGCATAAAGGAATATCAAGTCCAAGTTCATTTTCGAGAACGTCTAGTGCCGCGCTCATTTGACCTTTCCCTCCATCAACGATGATCAGGTCTGGTAATGGTAGGTTTTCTTTCAAGACCCTCGTATATCTTCGACGGATAACCTCTCGCATCGTTTCATAGTCATCTGGCCCCTCAACATCTCGAATCTTATATTTTCTATATTCTTTCTTATTTGGTTTTCCATCAATGAAAACAACCATGGCAGATACTGGATCTGTACCTTGTATATTGGAATTATCGAATGCTTCTATTCGATGGGGTGTTTCAATATTTAGTCGTTCGCCTAAATGCTCTACTGCAACAATTGTCCGTTCTTCATCCCTTTCGATGATCGAAAATTTTTCCTTCAACGAAATTTTTGCATTCTCAGTAGCGAGTTCAACTAACTCTTTTTTTCGCCCCCGATAGGGTGTATGAACATCAATATCCAAAAGATCCTTCAGTAAGTCTACATTTGTGCCCAATGGTACAAGAACTTGTTTTGGCTTCGGATGATTCTGATGTAGATAGAACCTACCAATATAGCTAATAAATGTTTCCTCTGCCTCGTCAAAGAAAGGAAATACGGCAACATCACGTTCTATTAATTTCCCCTGCCTAATAAAGAATACTTGAATACACATCCACCCTTTATCAAAGCTATAACCAAATATATCCCGATCAGTCTGGTCATTCATGGTCATCTTCTGTTGCTCCATGACAGATTCAATATGTTGTATTTGGTCCCTCAATTCCTTAGCTCTCTCAAAATTTAACTGTTCACTTGCCTCATACATTTTCTGTGATAAATCACGTTTAATGGATGTATAACCGCCGTGTAAAAAGGAGGATACATTCTGAACAATCTCATCATATGCCTCTTTCGTCGGTGGTGTTTCACTACATGCAAAACATTGATCCATATGATAATAAAGACATGGGCGCCCCGGTGGATTATTACACTTTCTAAGCGGATAAAGTCGATCAAGTAATTTTTTGGTTTCTCTAGCAGCGATGACATTTGGGTAAGGTCCAAAATATTTCCCTTTATCTTTTTTAACTTTTCTTGTTATGAGCAAGCGTGGATGCCGTTCAGAAGTTATCTTTAGATATGGGTACGATTTATCATCCTTTAGCATGACATTGTATTTCGGATCGTATTTTTTTATTAAATTCATTTCTAAAATGAGTGCTTCGATTTCCGATGATGTTACAATATATTCAAAGCTTTCAATCTCTTGAACCAACCGCTGCGTCTTACGATCATTTGCTCCAGTAAAGTAGGAGCGAACCCTATTTTTTAAAAGCTTCGATTTGCCGACATATATCACCGTTTCATGCTTATCCTTCATAATGTAGCACCCTGGTTTAGCTGGGAGCACTGCAAGCTTTTCTTTAATTAACTGATTCATAAGTTCATCCAATCCCTTTAGAAAATCCCTTGTTACATCTGCAACAAGGGATTTATCAATTTCATACATTCTATTTATTAGTATACAATGTTTAGGCGTGTTTGTTAATTAAATCTACTAGAGCTTCTTTTGGTTGAAAACCGATAACTTGGTCAACAACATTTCCATCTTTAAATAGTAATAAAGTTGGTATGCTCATTACACCATATTTACCAGCAGTTTCTTGGTTTTCATCTACATCTAATTTAACAATTTGTACTTTGTCTTCCATTTCTCCATCAATTTCTTCAAGTACTGGTGCAATCATTTTACAAGGGCCACACCAAGGCGCCCAAAAATCTACTAGTACTAAACCCTCAGCAGTTTCTTTAGAAAAGTTTTGATCAGTTACATTTATAATCGCCATTATATTACTCCTCCTAATATGAAGCTTAATTCTTACGTTGAGTATATCATCGTTAGTATAACCTTACTAATAATTTGCTTATGCGTATATGAGTTATAAAAATTTCTTTTATTGCTGTTATTTAAAGCATTCACCTCACTGCCTTAAACTGCTGATATTAGTTGAGAAGCTACATGACCTAACTTCGTTTTTTCTTGCCCGCGGGAAGCGTCCTAACCATACTCATAACTTATAGCTAGTTTGATTACTCGGACAAGCAGCGAATGATATGTACATCTTCTTGCAACCTGAAATAGCAAAACATAACGAAGCCAATGATCCGTATGTTTTTTTCATTATTATTCTCACAACTCATCAAGCAATAAAAACACGAGCAGTGTCTAAATAAGATCGGTTAACCTGTCTTTTCGCATTATAAAAATAACTGCCGAGAATGACTACTCGACAGCTTAAAATATAACTATTACCATAGGTTTCATTAAAATTAGCTATTCGTTATTCCTTCTTGTAGCTTTTTCACTTCTTCAATTAATAATGGTATTACTTCAAATAAATCTCCAACAATGCCGTAGTCAGCTACATTGAAGATATTTGCTTCAGGGTCCTTATTAATAGCAACGATTACTTTAGAATTCGACATCCCCGCTAGATGTTGAATAGCCCCTGATATACCTACAGCAATGTATAGATCTGGTGTTACAACTTTACCAGTCTGCCCTATTTGCAATGAATAATCACAATACTCTGCATCACAAGCCCCGCGTGAAGCTCCTACCGCTCCACCTAATACTTCTGCCAATTCATAAAGTGGTTTAAATCCATCCTCACTCTTAACACCACGTCCACCTGCAACGATTACATTAGCTTCTGATAAATCAACACCTTCTGATGCTTTTCTTACCACATCTTTAATAACCGTGCGAATATCTGTAATGTCTAAATTCTTTGGCGTGATTTCTCCCGAACGTGCTTCATCCCGATTTAATGCAGGTATATTGTTTGGACGAATCGTAAAGAACGTGATACCATCCGTAATTATTTTCTTCTCAAATGCCTTACCTGAATATATTGGTCGAACGAACTGAATTTTATCCCCTTCAACCTCAATATCTACCGCATCAGAAATTAATCCTGTTTCTAATTTACTGGCAATTTTCGGGGTTAAATCCTTACCGATGGATGTGTGTCCCATTACAATACTTTTTGGCGACTCTTCATGAATAACAGCTAAAACCGCTTGCCCAAATCCTTCAGATGTATAGGCTGTTAAGCTATCATGAGAGATCGTTACGACACGATCAGCACCATAATAAATCATCTCTTTTCCTAGTTCCTCTAACTCACCAGACCCACAAATAACGCCGACTAATTCTGCTTCAGCATCTACCTTTTTTGCAGCTGCAATAGCTTCATAAGATACATTCCGTAATGAACCGTCTTTTGTTTCCCCAATTACTACTATTTTTTCACTCACGTAACTTTCTCCTCTCTGTCATAAGAAATTACAGTACTTTTGATTCATTCTTTAATAATGAAACCAATTCTACTACTTGCTCGTTAAGCTCACCTTCAAGCACTCGGCCAGCCTCTTTTTCAGGTGGTAAAAAGATATCAATAGTTTTTGTTTTCGGCTCTACATCATCTTCGTCTAAATCTAAATCATCAATTTCCAGTTCTTCTAATGGCTTCTTCTTGGCTTTCATAATACCTGGTAGTGACGGGTAACGTGGTTCATTTAGTCCTTGCTGACACGTTACTAAAACAGGAAGTGACGTCTCAATAATTTCCACATCACCCTCTACATCTTTTTCAATGTTTACGACCTCGCCATCAATTTTTAGACTAGTGATTGTTGTTACATAAGGAATACCCAACGCTTCCGCAAGGCGGGGACCAACTTGCCCGCTTGCTTCATCAATAGCCACATTTCCTGCTAAGATGAGATCTGCTTCTTTATCTTCAAAAAACGCTTCCAAAATTTTAGCAGTTGTATACTGATCCCCGCTCTCCAAATCATCCTCCGTATTAATTAATACCGCCTTATCTGCCCCCATTGCTAAAGCAGTCCGTAGTTGCTTTTCGGAATCCTCATCCCCAATAGTTACTACTGTAACTTCACCACCGTGTTCATCTCGTTGATTAATTGCTTCTTCTACCGCATATTCATCATAGGGATTAATGATAAATTCTGCTCCATCATCTTCGATTTGACCGTGAGAAACATTAATTTTTTCTTCCGTATCAAACGTCTTTTTTAATAATACGTAAATATTCATTTCATTTTCCTCCTTCAATCTACTTATCCTGGAAGTTTGGTTTGCGTTTTTCAACAAACGCCTGTACGCCTTCTTTTGCATCATCCGTTCCAAATATCTGTCCAAAAGCCTTTGCTTCTGCATCAACACCTGAAGCAAAGTTTCCAGTCTTGGCAAAAGGAATTAATTGCATAACATGATTAATCGTTGGTTTACTCTTAATAATTACCTTTTCTGCTAATTGTCTTACTTCCTGTTCTAACATATCCTCATCTACCACTTTATTTGCCAATCCTAAGGAATATGCTTCCTTACCACTAATTGGTTCACCACTTAAAATCATTTCATACGCCTTTGCTGTTCCAACATATTGTGGGAGTCGTTGTGTACCAGCAAATCCAGGAATAATTCCCAATGTTAACTCAGGTAGACCTAATTTTGCATTTTCAGTTACAATTCGCATGTGACAGGCCATGGATAATTCAAGTCCTCCCCCCAAAGCGGCTCCATGTATTGCCGCAATGACCGGTACAGAGAAATGCTCAATACGATCAAATAATTCCTGCCCTTTTTTTGCTAACAATTCATAATCAGAGGCTGCTTGTAATGAAGTAAATTCTTTAATATCAGCACCTGCTGAAAAGAATTTACCGTCTCCTCTAAGTATGATTGCTTTTACGCTAATATCCTCTTCGATCTGATCTAATCTAGTAGAAAGATCACGCAATAGAGTACTAGATAAAGCGTTTGCAGGAGGGCTTTTAATAGTTAAGTAAGCAATATGGTTAACTACCTCAAAATCTAATGTATTCATTAGTCCATCTCCCCTATCTTAAATTGTACACATCACTCTTTTGCTTACGAATTAGCAAGGCCTTCAGTCAATAGAGCATGAACTTCATATGCTTGTTTTACTAAGTCATACTTGCGTTCTTTCATCACCCAATTTGTAACCGTTTCATCTAGTGTACCAAAAATCATCTGACGAACAAGAGGTATATTCAAACTATTTCGGAAAACACCTTCCTTCATACCCTCTTCAATAATGGAATCAATTACTGTTAAATATGGCTTTAACACCTTATTAATTTCTAATCGTAATTCAGGATTTGATTGACGAAGTTCTAGCTGTGTTACAACTGCTAACTGTGGATTCTCTGCAAGTTGTGTAAAATGCATTTGAATTAATTCCAATAACTTTTTATTTGCATCTTGTTTGTCTTGAATGGATACAGTTATCTGATTAATAAATTGACCCATTTTTTCTTCAAATACTGAAATAAGTATGTCTTCCTTATTTTTAAAATATAAATAGATCGTCCCATCAGCTACACCAGCTTTTTTGGCAATCTTCGAAACCTGTGATGCATGATAACCGTTTTCTGCAATAACCTCAACGGCTGCTTCTATAATTTGTTTATACTTTGGTCTATTTTTATTCATGTTTCTCTCCTTACAACTGCACATAAAATGAATGATTATTCATTCATTATCTTAACTTCTTTTTAAAACGATGTCAATAGATAGCTTGTACAGTTTTCAGGAAAAAAAGAGCTAACGCTCAAATTGTTTTTATATCTTCTTTTTCAGCGACCTCTTCTTCCTCTACCAATTGTCTTCTTAATATTTTACCAACTGCTGTTTTCGGTAGTTCATCGCGGAATTCATATCTCTTTGGTACTTTATATGCTGCCAAATGCTTCCGACAATATGTGTTTAATTCAGCTTCTGTCAGTTTATAACCATCCTTTAAGACTACATAAGCCTTTACGGTTTCACCACGATATAGATCTGGAATACCGGCTACAACAGCTTCTTGTATCCCCTCATGCTCATATAAAACCTCTTCTACTTCTCGAGGATAAATATTATATCCACCAGCAATAATCATATCCTTTTTGCGATCAACAATGTAAAAATAACCATCTTCTGTTTGATATCCTAAGTCACCAGTAAATAACCATCCATCTTTCAGTACTTGATCCGTCTCCTCTTGATTATTCCAGTATCCCTTCATAATTTGTGGACCTTTAACGGCTATTTCACCGACTTCACCTATTTCAGCTTCATCCATCGTTTCCATGTTCAAAATTTTAGCATCTGTATCTGGCCATGGAACTCCGATACTTCCATTTCTACGCTCATGCCAAACAAAATTTGCATGAGTAACCGGTGAGGATTCTGTTAGACCATAGCCTTCCACAAGTTTCCCTCCAGTTACTTTTTCAAATTGCTCCTGAATCTCAGTGGGCAATGGCGCCGAACCGCTAATACACGCTTCTATAGAAGAAAGATCGTAATCTAATAAATTAGGGTGATTTAATAAACCTACATATATCGTTGGTGCACCGGGAAATAAAGTTGGTTTCTGTTTATGAATCGTTTTTAATACTTCACCAGCATCAAACTTTGGAAGGAGTATCATTTTTGCACCAATTAAAATGGAGTTATTCATTACTGCCGTCATTCCATATACATGGAAAAAAGGTAAGACGCCTAATACAATTTCTTCTCCTGGCTTTGTTTTGTAGATCCAAGCATCACACATTTCCACATTAGAGACTAAATTATAGTGAGTTAGCATAACCCCTTTAGGGTGGCCAGTTGTACCACCAGTGTATTGCAATAAAGCGAGATCTTCTATAGGATTAATTTCTACAGCTTCAAAAGAGCTCAGAGCTACATCCATAATATGTTCCCAAACATGCGTTTCTTCACTTTGCTCGACCTTAACCACCATATTATATTGTCTTTTTTGGATATACGGATAAATGAGGTTTTTAGGGAAAGGTAAATAATCTTTGATGCAAGCTACAATGGTATGTCTGATATCCGTGTTACCTTTTACATTGGTGACTCGAGGTAATAAAATATCTAAGCAAACGATGAAGGTAGCTCCAGAATCGATAAGCTGATACTGTAACTCTCTTTCTTTATAAAGTGGATTGGTTTGCACTACTATTCCGCCTGCCATTAGCGCACCGTAATAGCTTATAACGGATTGCGGACAGTTTGGAAGCATAATGGCAATCCTATCACCCTTTCTCATACCAAGGGACTGCAAGTAATTTGCCATTTGAGTTGCCTGCGTGTGTAGTTCCTTATAAGTCATCTCTTTTCCCATAAAATGAAGCGCTTTCTTTTTAGGGAATTGTTTAGCGCTTTTTTCTAAAAAAGCATATAATGGCTTTTCATCGTAAGCAATTCTAGTCTTTATTTCTGGTGGGTAATGCTGATGCCAGCTTTTTTCATATACCAAGCTCTTCTCCTCCTTTTACCTTATTTTATACCTATTATACCGATTAATTTCTAATTTTTAAATTTTTATATAAATTTTTTTCAAAAAAGGGGCTGGGACAAAACCCAGTAGAATAAAAAGTGGTACTCGCCAATAATTTGGTGAGTACCACTTTTTTGAGATTTATGTACGCAAAAGGGATACCTTCTGGTAAAGTTAAAGTAACCACACCAAAACAGAACCGGAGGTATCCCTTATGTTTAAACATTATACCATGAATCAAGTCGTTTTGCCTTTAGATTTTGAAATGAAATTACAAGAAAATGATATCGCCTATGCAGTTAACCATATTGTAGAACATATCCCAGA
>NZ_CANMAB010000072.1:0-21098 GCF_947495635.1 uncultured Virgibacillus sp.
CCCTTTAGGGGTCTCGTTGGTAAAGTGCCCTTATAGGGCGAAACTAAAACCGCCCGTTTTACGGGCGGATAGTTATTAGGGAAAAATGAAGGGCTGGCAGCATCCAAGCCGTTAGATAGAAAGAAAGTAGAGAAATGATTAATCCAAAAATAAAAAGCTGACGTTGTGCTTTCGTCAGCTTTTTAACAGGAGATATTGTGTATTCATTAGCCTTTAATTTCTGAAATAATGGTTGCGATTGCAAAAAATCCAAATGCTAAAGCTGTAATTGCTGAAAATCCTAATGCGAAAATATTTTTGTATTTCAATTGACGAATTACAGATACAATCGCAAGTAAAGCTACAGCCAGAAATAAAACTGCTAAGACAATATGCATGAGACTTATCCTCCTTGTTTGCTTCCTAACTTGTCATTTGTTGCTATAGGAAATTCATTTGTATTATTATGTAACTAGTCCAGTTATAATATTTATTTTATAGTATTATATGCCGTTTGTCGAGGCAAAACGTAGAAAACATTTTCATTATAAGGTTAGGGAGGAATTTTGTTGGATATTGAAAGAATGTCTTTAGGACCATTGGGTACGAATTGTTATCTTGTACATGATAATCAACAAGCTTTGATCATTGATCCAGGTGGAGAATCAGCAAAAATTATTCATTTTTTATCGGAGAAAAATATCGAGCCATTAGCAATTCTCTTAACACATGGGCACTTTGATCATATTGGAGCAGTTGATGACTTACGTAAATATTATAAGGTCGAAGTTTACATACACAAACTGGAAGCTTCCTGGCTTGAGGATCCTCAAGCAAACGGATCATTGTACTTTATGCAAAGGGGAATTCTTACAAGTAGACCGGATCGATTATTGCATCCAGGAAAGATGGCTATCGGTAATTTCCATTTTGATGTGATCCATACGCCTGGACATTCACCAGGAAGTGTAACTTTTATCTTTTCTAATGCAAAGTTTATTGTCAGTGGTGATGTTTTATTTAATGAAGGAATAGGGAGAACAGACCTTCCTGGTGGAGATATGAAGCAATTAGAAGATAGTATTATAAATCAATTATATCGATTAGATGAATCTTTGGTTGTATACCCAGGGCATGGTCCAAAAACTAGTCTTATTCATGAGAAAAAGCATAATCCTTTCTTTTCAATCTAAGTATTAGAGTAACACCAATCGATTTATTGTAATAATGGATAATTAGAAACACTCGGGTATAACCAAATTTTTATCCTTTCTTATCTTTGAACAAAAGCGCAAGCGCCCGAATTAGAAACGTAGCGACTGGAGCGAGTTAACGGAGATAAAGGAAACACGGTGAGCTTGCGAGCCAACGATGACTTAGATGAGGGCGATTTGTGAATTCGCCTCGTTTCTAGGTGCTGGAGCTGGACGCGGCTAAACACGCCCATAAGTATCTACATGGATAAATTTTTTCATTTCCTGAATTACGAAAAAACCCTTCTTATTACAAGAAGGGTTTTTGGGGGATGTGCTCTGCTCTTTAAAAATAGGGATATAAGTTAAGCTACTAGTAATACTATATAGGGATAAAAACGACATGTCAATAGAATATCAAAAAAATAACTTGAATTTAAGATATTTAAGAGCTGTATCGCAATACACTTTGAAAAAAAGAACAAAAGCGGAAGCGCCCAATTAGAAACGTAGTGACTGGAACGAGTTAACGGAGATAAAGGAATCATGTTGCTCTTGCAAGCCAATGATGACTTAGATTAGAGTGATTCTTGTAATCGCTTAGCTTTCTGGAAGCCGGTCACCACGCCCATAATTTTCCACATGGGCAAATTTTTTCATTTATAAAACTAAAAAGAAAGAGTCTCTGCTTAAATCTAAGCAGAGACTCTTTCTTTTTAATGTCCGAAACCAGGTACGAGTATAAATTCTGAATACCATGTAAAACCAATAAAAAATATAGTACAATAAGCTCCGAATAAATACATATACATGCGTTCAGATAGTTTTAAATAACTTACTGCTAGGAAAAAGGCTGTTTGTACAAGGAAAAGAAGTGCAGTTTTTTGCATATCTCCTATGTAGAACATGACTGTAAATATCCCTGTCCAAAAAGCAAGCACACGAAACATACGATCCATGCTTTCCCCTCCTTTTGGTAACCTTATCATTGTTATTATAAACGAGTATTTAGATCTTGTAAACGAAATGTGATGAACAAATATTGATGAAAAAAGGAAAATATCATTTTAGTCATGATGTTACATTCTATAGGGTATCCCTTGTCATATTTATTTATTCAGAAATTCATTGGTGATGTCTAAATAACCAAAAATATGAAATGTGAATGGAGTAACTGTTGTGGCGGAAAAAAGGACCTTATACTTTCCGGTTGCAAGTAATGTGACTACTACTGAAACGTTACCTTCTGGTAGATGATATAAATTCCTTTTTAGGTCTTTGTCCTTGAGCAGATCTTTCTTTAATTTTTCCCTCGTTATTTGAATTAATGATTCCATTTTTACTTGCTCTAGTTGATGAGCAGTCATTTGTTTATTGTTTTGATAAAGCTGGATATTCGTAATGGTTGCTATTAATACTAACGCGATCGTAAACATGACCATAGGTAACATAAATCCTTTTTCGTTATTCGTATAAGATAATATCTTTTTCAAACGTATCTCCTTCCGTGGATGTAATAATTATTTGGAATCCATAAGATAGTGGGGCTAAAGAGAAGTCTTTAACACCACGTACGTATATTTCATGTCCCAATCCATTAACTTGTCTACGAATGAGCTCTTGATATAGCTCAAAAGATACGGTAGCTCCGTTACTCTCGAGCAACAGTTTATTAGCAACAATTCGAAAATCTGTTGCTTGCATCACTTCATTTCTTAAATGCTGAAAAAACTGTTGAATTGACAGTTCATGGATATCCGATTGATTACTGATACTCTTTAACAAATAACTTAGAAAAGGCAAACTTATTACTAAGATAGTAACCATGATAAGTGTAGTGATAAAACTAAACCCAGATTGTTTATGTTGGCTGTCCGTATAAACAAAACTTCTCTTTCCTTTTTTTGGCATTTTCCCATTGAGCACATCCCTTCACGTATTTACTTAAAACCTGAAATGAATACTTTACATGGCTATTAGCTATCACTTTGGTGTAGTTGACTTCTTGTTTATCCTTCTCTTCCCATAGAAAGGGCTGTAAGCTATCATGTAAATCATTTGCTATTAACCTGCGCGTACTTAAGACCTCTCTTTCCGTTTGCATAATAGATAGTATAGGAACCAATGTTAATACTGCACTAAAAAGAATAGCAGCAGAGATAATTACTTCAATTAGAGTAAATCCGTTCATTTTTTTCAATTCGATACCTTCCTTTACCAAAAGGGAAAACAATTTTGTATCTGGCTGTAGGGGAATAGATATAAAAAGTTCTTGGGTTTTTAATACTTCCATTTATATCAAATTCAATAATTGGATTAATGAAATAATCGATATGCCAGCCTTCAGGTAGGTTTCTGTCCGGAATAATTTTACGGTTAGACCTAAGCACATAATATTTATTTTCATTAAGAATAAGTTGGATTCTATTCGTAGTTAGAGAAGACATATGTTGAATTGTCATTATGTCAGACTCTAACGTTTGAAATAATGCGTTTTCCTTCATTTTTTCTAAAGCATATACGATTGGAGGAACACTGAGCCCGACCATTATCATCAGCATACTTAGTACAACCAACATTTCGGTGAGCGTAAAGCCTTTCGTATCATGTAGCCGGGACACTGACTTTTCCAGTCTCTCTATTATAGTTTAAAGGTGTTTTATTACTGCAGCTCTTCTGTTCTTCCTTTATATACTTTGGAACCATCGCATCTAAGCTTGTAGGATATATTCCTGATTCAGCATAAACAGTATCTACTTGTGCTTGAACTACAGCTACAAGAGCTTTACAACCTTTGCTATTTACATCTTTACTTTTCTCACTAAGATTTGGAACAATAAGTATGATTAATACGGAGATAATCATTAAAACGATTAGCATTTCAATTAAAGTAAAACCTTTATTATCAGATGGCATAAAGTATCCTCCTTATATTGATTTGATGAGTTGAAACATAGGTAGCATTAAAGTGATATAGATAAATAAAATAAAACTGGCAACAATGATGAAGAAAATAGGTTGAATATACGTAATAATTTGAAGCATCTTCCGTTGAAACTCCTCCATTAGAATTTGTGCGTATATACTTAAATCTTTTTCTAATGTTTCTGTATTGCTATTTTTTTGAAAAATATTGGTTAGTTTTTTCTCTAGAAAAGTAAATTGGGATAATAGAGTAGGTAACTGCATACCTTTAGCTAATTGTTCTTTCATTAAATTTGCATAGTAGCAAATAATTGGTTGTTTATCTTGATTATTCATTTGAATTAGAATGTCTTTAAAGGAAATACCAGTTTTAATTAATGAACTGAATTGATTAGCAAAAAGAAAGGATGTTTGTAGTTTTAAATAGGTACGGAAAAGAGGGAGGCGATTGTATAATTTTATTTGATTTTCAATGGAGATACGAGGTTTATAAAACTTCCAAAAAATAGAAAAAGTGAGGGCTGCGATGATACTCAGAAAGAAAATAATTCCTAACCAATCTAAGATTAGCATAGCTAGGACAATTGATGCTGACGATCCCGGACTTGATTCATATAAATCGAGAAATGATGGAAGTACGGATTGCTTCAATATAAACAATAGAGGGATAAAGATACAACATAAAATAAGTGGATATCGAATGATCTGTTGGAACTTCTGAATGTATTGCAATCGATACTCGTACATATCTATACATTTAGATAAATTATCCTCTAGATTTTGATTAGAACGTGCAAATAGGAGGTAACTCGTTATGGAGGGATGGAAGGAAACAAGTTGCATAGCTTCTTCCATGGAATAACCATTTTCTAATGCCTGCTTAATTTGTTTGGCGGCACATTCCAGTTCGTTGTCCCAAGCTATTACTGTTAGTGCATCAATTAACGAATAACCATTTATACGTAAGCGATGAAGCCTTTTAAGAAATCGCAATTGGGTATCAGGTGTCATTGTTTTCTTGTGTTTGTTGATAATATGTTTCAGAAATGTATCCATAAGCTAAAGCCTTCCTTCGTAAGTGATCAAAGGTTTGATAACCAGTTAAACGATTGAATTCCTTTCCTTTTATGTGTTTTTCTAATAAGGTTCCATCGAGTAATTCTAAGATTGCTCCTCGACGATTTGCGTGTTTTATAGTGGAGATTGGAATAAGTTGGATGGAAGCAATTGCAATTAAGGATTGAATTAAATCAGCAGTGGTTAATCCAAATTCCTTTAATCGAAAAATTGTCCCTAGACCATGGGTTGCATGGATAGTACTTAATACTAAATGACCAGACAACGATGCTTCTAAAGCAAAATGTGCCGTACCAGCATCTCGAATTTCACCAACCATAATAATGTCAGGGTCGTGACGAAGCGCTGCTTTAAATCCCGACTGATACGTAATTCCGGCTTTTTCATTCAGCTGAACTTGCAAAATATCTTCCAGTTCTTTTTCAATAGGGTCCTCTAACGTGATGGCTTGGAAAGGTTTATCCTTTAGAATGGAGGATAATATGGCATATAGGGTAGTGGTCTTCCCACTGCCTGTCGGACCTGTTATTAGAATTAGTCCAGAACGTTTGGTAATCCACCTCATCATGTGTTTCAATTGTTTTGGAAATAGAAATAGTTGATCAATTGGAAGGGTTTCTTCTTGAGGGAGAATTCTTATTGCTAGACTTTCGGTACCTTTAACGGGAAGTGTAGATAATCGTAGGGAATAGACGAGTGATTCTAAATAAAACTTAATGGTGCCATTTTGTGGTCTCCGAAGTTCACCGATATCCATTGATGAGTTAAATTTAAAGTAGGTAAGCAATAATTGATAGGTAGAAGCAGGTATGGATTTAAAAAATTGACGTTTACCTTGTATTCGAAAATAAATCGTCGCTTTTTCAGCTGATGGAGAAAAATGAATATCAGATGCTTCCATGATAATCGCATGATGAAGTATTTGTTCTGATAGCGCTACAGCAGGGTTCACAAACTTTCTCACCTCCTCTTGAATTCACAGTTAAGTAATTGATTCGACAATTATCTCGTATATCCTTCTTTTTTTTTACTGTTTTTTATTTTTCTAAGAATATTGATAAATGGATTGGAAAAACTAAAAGTACCTACATCTATGAAGGGAAGGTTATATGTCAACGAAAGATTATGTTAAATTTGTAACAGAACAAGTAGTGACGTATATGGATACGCCCGCTACGGAGAGAAAGAAACGAAAAATGAAACCGCAAAGTTATGACCCTATATATGGAAACCGTTGGTTAGGCGTCATTCCATTTGCTCTTCGAATTATGGTAAAGAAAAGAAATAAGCAGGCGTAACCTGAGCCTGCTTACACTATTTCAGAAGTTAAATAAAATAGACCTCCATTTATAACCTGATATGTGATTCTTGGCTGATACCTTTCATTAATTTCCTTTATTTCTTTTTCCATTTGCTCATTATCGTTATCGGATGTATAAAAATATTTTAGTAATTCTATTTCTGTTTGCAACTCCTCCAAAGCTTCGGAAGCCCACTCATGGTTTTGATTCTCTATATACTGATCAACAACTGCTTCTATTCTTCGATATCCACTCTTTAATTTAACAAGTGGTGATAGCGTATAACAAAAATCAGAAATAGTTGTATGCAATGGGATTGAATCTAATATCTTCATCATATCCGACTTCATCGTTCCATTAATTAGGTTTAATCCAATGGAGAAAAGCTCATCTCTTTTATACTTTCCTCTATAACTTACTTTAATGTTTGTTACTAACCAAGGGTAAAGAGCTGTATTTACCGTTGGATTAACTTTTTGGAATAATTTGGTATATTTCTCTTGCTGTTGTAAATAACCAATGATTTGTTGCAATCTTGGACTACCAAAATGAATCCATTCTCCTTCATCGTCACGTTTATTTGGATTCGTTATTAACGTTAATTGCATTGGTTCACCAGAGTGTCCCATTTTCTTCATGTAATGCCAATAGAACGGTCGATTCATCAAAGCTCGGTCCATTTCTTCTGTTAGTTGTATGGTTAGAACACCATCCTGATCGAGGAGTAGTGAGCAATGATGGGCAGTGAAAAAAGATTTTAAGAAGTTATTTAAGTCAGGTATTGCCATAATATTGTTCCTCCTCATAGTTAGTATCATGGGTTTGCTGGATTATTGCTGAAAGATTATTTAGCTTAACCTTAGCCTCTCCAGTTGTTGTTGACTCAGAATAAATTTCCTGTAATTCATGCTCAATGTCAGGTATAGCCAGTTCAGCCAAAATATCATCTAAGTGTCCAATTACTTGCTCAAAAAGATTTATTTTTTCATATAAAAGTTTCATAATATGCTCTTCAACCGTATCCTTAAGTGCAAAATTATAAATATGCACATCTTTATTCTGACCATATCTATGAATTCGGCCAATACGTTGCTCTAGTCGCATTGGGTTCCATGGTAGGTCGTAATTTATCATATAGTTACAAAATTGTAGGTTAATTCCTTCTCCTCCTGCTTCCGTAGCAATTAATACTTGTGCATGGTCCCGAAAAAGTTGTCGCATCCAATCTTTTTTCCCACGTTTAAATCCTCCTCTAAAAGGTACAGAGGAAATACCATTCTGTTGTAAATACCATTGTAAATAAAGTTGAGTTGCTCGGTACTCGGTAAAGATAATTATTTTTTCATTGCCGATTTCCTTTATAAGTTCAACAGCTTTTTCGGCCTTCTTATGGTTTGGTAGTTGTTCAATTGCCTCTGTTATCCGTTGAAAACCTTCTAGGTCAGGTTGTTCCGCTAGCATTTTCTTTAAGGATAAATAACAGGCCTCCCTTGAAGAACAGAATTCTCGAAGGAACGTAATTTTTGAAAAGGAAGGGAGGTATACCGAACTATCTTCCAGACTTTCATACACCTCTTTTTCCTCTTTTGAGAATTCGGTCCAAATCGTTTCGATATTTCGTTTGATTTGATTTAATCCAGTGTCCTTACGCGTGTTTCTAACCATTACTTTTTGAACAAGCTGCTTTAAATACATGTCCTGTTTCATATTTTTGCGATCTTTACCATAGCTCTTTAAGAACGTATCGTAATTACCTAAATGACCCGGTTTTAAAATGGAGACAAGGTTAAATATTTCTACAAGTTGATTTTGTACAGGTGTGGCAGTAAGTAATAGACAATATTTTTTCTTCAAAGAACGTACGAAGGCAAAATTCTTAGTTTTATGGTTCTTTAATTTATGCGCTTCATCTACCAGAACAAAATCATAGTCTAAATTTAATATAGTATCCCGATGTGGAGACCTTTTTGCAGTATCCATAGAAGAAATGATAATGTTCCCTTGTTCCCAGCTCATATTCTTACGATAAGCAACTGCTGGTATGTAGAACTTTTCATTTAATTCCTTTTCCCATTGGTTCACTAATGAAGCGGGGGCAAGAATTAATGCTTTGTTAACTAGTCCACGTATCATGTACTCTTTTAAAATAAGGCCTGCTTCAATTGTTTTACCTAATCCCACTTCATCAGCTAAAATTGCACGGCCATTCATTTGTTCAATTACTTGTTCTGCAGAGCTTATTTGATGGTTTAAAAAATCTACATGTGGCAAAAACTCCAGTGCACGTAATCCTTTAAAGCTTGGGGTCATTGTCGTTTTCTCTGCGTGAAAAGCCATGGAGAAAAGCTCCCATGAGGAAATAGGTTCATTCATTTCTAACCGATTTTCAAGTTCATTAATAAATGTTGAATCTTTCTCTATGTGAATGGATTTCATCATATACTTCCTTTTTACTAAGATTATTTAGAATAGCTATTTTATCTTTTTTAATATGTGATATAATAATTCACAGTAAAATAGATTTTTCATTGGTATTGTTACATAGTATAACCAACTCTACATTTTTTCATAAAAGCGAATGAATACAAGGGGAGAGCTTACAAAGAGGGGAAAGGTTATTTCTTCTATGTAACGCCGAAGGAGCAAGCCGAAGCGAATCTCTCAGGCAAAAAGACTCTTGTAGGACGCAACTCTGGAGAGTGTTTACCAGTATACCTGTGTAAACCACCCACGAAGCAAGTACGAACTATTCTACGAATTCGTATGCAACTTTCTGGTAGAAGGACAGAGATTTCATTGTAATACAATGAAATCTCTATTTTTTTGAAATTTGAAATTACAGACTATTATGATTGCTAAGGGAGTGGAGGGAATGAGTGAGTTAAAACGAACACCGTTGTTTTCGGCATATGAGAAATATGGTGCGAAGACAATTGATTTTGGTGGATGGGATTTACCGGTACAATTTACAGGTATTAAGCATGAGCATGAAGCTACAAGAACAAAGGCTGGATTATTTGACGTTTCCCATATGGGAGAGATTACGGTAAAAGGTCCAAAAAGCTTAGATTTTCTACAGAAAATGGTTACAAACGATGTTGGCAAATTAACACCTAATCGAGCTCAATATACCCTTATGTGTTATGAGGATGGCGGAACTGTGGATGATTTCCTTATTTATATGCTTGATGAGGATGATTATTTACTTGTTGTAAACGCTGCAAATACAGATAAAGATTACCAATGGTTAGTAAGTCATAATACATTTAGTGATTCCGAAATAACGATTGAAAATGTTTCCAATGAGATTGTTCAGCTAGCATTACAAGGACCATATGCTGAAGAAATTCTGCAAACGGTAACGGAAACGGATCTATCCGATATTCGTTTTTTCCGATTTCAACAAGCTGTTCAGCTAGGGCAATTAAATGATACTGCGCTCGTCTCACGTACAGGTTATACCGGCGAAGATGGATTTGAAATTTATATCTCTGCTAAAAGTGGTATTGCACTGTGGGAGCTGATTCTTCAAGCTGGTAAAAATAAAGGACTTGAACCAATTGGGCTAGGTGCAAGAGATACGTTACGCTTTGAAGCTAATCTACCTTTATATGGACAAGAAATTTCAAAAGAAATTAGTCCAATAGAAGCGGGTCTTTCTTTTGCGGTAAAGGTGAATAAGCAAGCAGATTTTATTGGAAAACAAGCTTTGCGGTACCAAGTTGAAAATGGAGTAGAGCGAAAGCTAGTAGGTATTGAGATGGTGGATAAGGGAATTCCACGAACAGGCTATGAAATTTATCATAATGATGACTATGCAGGATTTGTCACTTCTGGAACACAATCTCCTACACTGCAAAAAAATATCGGTCTAGCACTTATTCGAACAGAACTAGCAAATGAGGGTGTGGAATTAACCGTACAGGTAAGAAAAAGAAAATTGTTGGCGAAGGTTGTAAAAACGCCATTTTATAAAAGAGAAAAATAGGGGGAAACAAGATGGAATTTCGTTATTTGCCTATGACAGATGGAGATAAGCAAGAAATGTTAAATACCATTGGAATTGATAGTACGGAAGAACTTTTTTCTGATATACCAGAGAATGTTCGCTTCAATAACGAATTAAACTTAAAGAAGCCTGCGAATGAATATAAGCTTAAAAAAGAACTTACAGATATGGCAGCTAAAAACGCCAATTTAAAACAAAACCGTTCGTTTCTAGGAGCTGGTGTCTATGATCATTTTATTCCTTCCGTCGTTGATCATGTGATCTCAAGATCAGAGTTCTATACCGCTTACACTCCTTATCAGCCAGAAATATCACAGGGTGAGCTACAAGCAATTTTTGAATTCCAAACGATGATTTCTGAACTTACAGGAATGCCTGTAGCTAACTCTTCTATGTATGATGGGGGTACTTCTTTAGCCGAAGCTGTTAATCTAAGTGCTGCACAAACGAAAAGAAAAAAAATCCTTGTGTCTAAAGCTGTTCATCCACAAAGTCGCGCGGTTATCGAAACATATGCTAAGGGTCCCGGATTAGAAATTGTAGAAATTGACTTACAGGATGGGAAAACGGATGTCAATCAATTAAGCGATGCGATAGATGACGAGACAGCAAGTATTGTTGTGCAATACCCTAATTTCCTTGGGCAACTTGAGCCAATGGAGGAAATTCAAACATTGTTAGAATCGAAAAAGAAGACAATGTTTATCGTTTCAAGTAATCCGCTTGCTTTAGGCTACTTGACTCCTCCCGCAGCGTTTGGTGCTGACATTGTTGTAGGAGATACACAGGTGTTTGGTATACCTGCACAATTTGGCGGACCTCATTGTGGTTATTTTGCTACTACCAAAAAATTAATGCGAAAAGTACCTGGTCGATTAGTTGGTCAAACAACAGATGAAGACGGCGTTAGAGGATTTGTCCTTACCCTACAGGCAAGAGAGCAACATATTCGCAGAGACAAGGCTACTTCTAATATTTGCTCCAATCAAGCACTAAATGCATTAGCTAGCTCAGTGGCAATGAGTTCCATTGGCAAGCATGGGTTACGTAAAATGGCGGCTATTAATATGAAAAAAGCTCGTTACGCCAAACAAGTACTGCAGCAAGCAGGAGTCACTGTTGCCTATGAGGGTGCGTTTTTCAATGAATTCGTAGTAAAATTAAATAAGCCAGCAGCTAGTATAAATGATCGCCTCTTGGAAAAAGGATTTATTGGTGGTTATGATCTTGAAAAAGATTATCCTGGATTAACAGGATATATGCTAGTAGCTGTTACAGAAATACGTACGAAAGAAGAGATTGACCAGTTTGCAAAAGAATTGAGGGATATCAATGGCTAATCAGGATTTTCCACTTATATTTGAACGTAGTAAACTAGGCAGAACGAGCTACAGTCTACCAGAATTGGATGTGCCAGATGTTGATTTGAATGCAGAGTTAGGTAATAAATACATCCGTACAGAAGCTCCGGAATTACCGGAGGTAAGTGAATTAGATATAATGAGACATTACACGGGGCTATCCAATCGTAATTATGGTGTTGATTCAGGATTTTATCCTCTAGGATCTTGTACAATGAAATATAATCCAAAAATAAATGAAGATGTGGCGAGAATGGATGGATTCAGTCATATACATCCTGATCAGCCAGAAAAAAGTGTTCAGGGTGCAATGGAGATGATGTATGATCTACAGAGTGCCTTACGAGAAATTACTGGAATGCATGAAGTCTCCTTACAATCAGCAGCTGGAGCACATGGAGAGTGGACTGCTTTAATGATGATCCGTGCATTTCATGAGGCAAATGGGGATACCGAGCGTACTAAAGTCATTGTACCAGATTCTGCACACGGTACTAACCCAGCATCAGCTACAGTTGCAGGTTTTGAAGCTGTAACGGTTAAATCGAATGAAAAAGGGCTAGTAGACTTAGAAGATTTAAAACGGGTTGTAGGAGAAGATACTGCGGCTCTCATGTTAACAAATCCGAATACATTAGGACTATTTGAGACAGAAATTGTGGAGATGGCTAAAATCGTTCATGATGCTGGAGGGAAGCTCTATTATGATGGAGCAAACCTTAATGCAATTATGGGTTACGCTCGTCCTGGTGACATGGGATTTGACGCAGTCCATTTAAATCTTCATAAAACCTTTACAGGACCTCATGGTGGTGGTGGACCAGGTTCAGGACCGGTTGGTGTCTCAGCCGAATTACAACCTTTCTTGCCAAAGCCATTACTAATTAAAAAAGAAGATCAATTTGTTTTTGATTATGATCGTCCGCAATCAATTGGTAGAGTCAAGCCTTATTATGGTAATTTTGGGATTAACTTAAGAGCTTATACGTATATTCGAACAATGGGAGCAGAGGGGCTGAAGAAAGCAAGTGAATACGCTGTCCTTAATGCAAATTATATGATGCGAAAATTAGAAAAAGAATACGACCTTCCATTTAAACAACATTGTAAGCATGAATTTGTTCTATCAGGAAAGCATCAGAAAAAATTGGGTGTCCGCACCTTAGATATTGCTAAGCGATTGTTGGATTATGGTTATCATCCGCCTACCATTTATTTTCCATTAAATGTAGAAGAGGCATTAATGGTAGAGCCAACAGAAACGGAATCAAAAGAAACATTGGATGGATTTATTGATACAATGCTAACGATAGCTGATGAAGCAAGGAATGAACCAGAATTGGTTCAAGATGCTCCACATCAGACAATTGTCAAGCGTATGGATGAAACTACTGCTGCGCGCAAACCGATTTTAAGATATGAAGCTAATTCAGAGTAATGTTATAGAAATAAGTACTGTACGTGTACAACGAATAAATATGTTTAACATAAAACCAGCCTTTTGGAACAAAGGCTGGTTTTATGTATCTTCATAATCGTTTGGATCAGTAATTACTTTATTTTACCAGTCCATTTTTTAAAGCCACCTTTTAAAACATTAATATCTTCGTAGCCTTTTTTATGCAAAAGCTGTGCCGCTCTGGCTGCGCGTGATCCACTCTGACAATAAAGATATACTGGTTTATCTTTTCGCATTTCAATTAAGCGCTGGCGCATTTGTGTGACTGGTATATTTCTAGCACCAAGAATATGACCACGTTTAAATTCTTGTGGTTCGCGTACATCTATAAGTTGCGCTTTGCGGTAACCTTCACGGAATTGTTCTTCGGTTAATGTTTTTAAGTACATTCGCTGTCTAAAGAAACGAAATACACCGAATGCGATAAGAACAACGATGAATATTACTAATAATTCCATTCTTTTTCCCCCGTCTATCACATTTATCCCACATATAACTGGCAATAAGCCCCCATTTCAAGCAATAAAGTGAAACTGTTATTGGTCAGTGAGGGATCGACTGCCAGTAAATGTCCGATTAGATCAACTAACAATCAGTGGGGGAATAAACAAGCCTCCCACTGATTGAAGTTTCCCTTTATACATCCTCTATTATAGTTTGTATACCAATATTTTTCAAAAGTTATTCTTTGTAAATTGCCTAAATGACGAAGAAAAAAATAGAAAAGCTTACTGTTAGGAATTTTATGGAAAAATTCATGATAACGCTTGTTTAACTTTCTTATTTCCTGTATCCTATATATAGAAACAGTTTTGCGCTAGACTAAAAATTATTCTTGGAAGTGAGGAAAATTAATGCCTACTCCTAGTATGGAAGATTATATTGAACAAATTTATAACTTAATGGAATCAAAAGGATATGCAAGGGTATCGGACATTGCAGAAGCACTTGAAGTTCATCCTTCTTCCGTCACAAAAATGGTACAAAAATTAGATAAAGACGAATACTTAAACTATGAAAAATATAGAGGTTTTATTTTAACTCCAAAGGGAAAAAAAGTTGGAGAACGACTCGTCTTTCGTCATGAATTATTGGAAGAGTTTCTAGAAATTATTGGTGTAGAACACGATAATATATACGATGATGTTGAAGGTATAGAACATCATTTAAGCTGGAATTCGATTGACCGAATTGGCGATGTGGTTAATTATTTTAAGCACGATGGAGCAAGAGTGGAAGAACTTAAAAAAATGCATCGAGAAGCAGAGGAACAATAGCTCAGAACAGCAAAGACTGAGACAAAAGTATTTGATTTATAGATCATGAGTCTGAGACAAAAGAATGAAGAAACAATAAAATGAAGTGCCCCCTGTCAAGTAGACAGTGGAAATAATAAAACTGACTTAAGCGGTTTTAGCTCTAAATTCGATAGGGCTAAGGCCGTTTAATCGTTTTTATATCTATCATAATTATAGAAATGTATATAGTTCTCTATGGATGCAGATAATTCTTCAAAGGACTCATATTTATTTAAATAATACTTCTCGCTTTTCAGTGTTCCCCAAAAAGATTCCATCGGTCCATTATCAATACATCGTCCGACTCGTGACATACTTTGCTTCATGTTTGCGGCATCTATCTTTTGCTTAAACATTTTAGATGTATACGGATACCCCGATCACTATGAATAAGCGGGCGATCTCCATCTAGAAGCTCGATAGCTTGATCAAGCGTTTTAAATACAAGTTGATTGTTATTGGAATTCCCTAAAACGTAACTAACGATAGAACCGTCATATAAATCGAGATTAGCGCTTAAATAAGCTTTCTTTGCGTTACCATATTTAAATTCTGTTACATCTGTTACCCATTTTTCATTGGGGTTATTCGCCGTGAATTCACGGTTCAATATATTCTCAGAGATATGTTGAAGGAGTGTGCGTTTATGCCATTTTTTCTTTCTTCGAATGACAGATTGTATACCGGCTATTTTCATCAATCTATAAATACGTTTGTGATTGAAGGTCTACCATCTCTTGCATAATCGCTTTATTCTGGAGTTCCTGTGCTGAAGGCTTTCGTTTCAGCCACTTATAGTAAGCTGGCCGATGAACAGCTGCAATATCACAAAGTAATCGAATACGTAGGTTTTCTTTTTCATTTACTTTCTGAATGGCAACATACCTGTCTTCAAATCGTACGGTACTTAATTTCGCCTCCTTTCGATCTCCTCTAACTTTTTTAAAAACAAATTCTCCGCACGTAAACGTTCATTCTCTTTTTCAATTCGACGCATCTCTAGCTTCAGCTTTTCTTCAGCTGTTAATTCTTCTACCCCTTTGGAGCGACCTCGACCATCTTTTAATGCATCCCAGCCATCAGCTTCATATTTTCGCACCTATTGATATACTTGTTGATATGATACGTGATACTGTGCTGTTTGTTGATAATTCTTATCATTCCCTAACGCAGCTTGTACGATTTCTATTCGTTCTTTCCACGTTCTTTTTCTTCCTTTAGTCATAGCGTTTACTCTCCCTTTTCTTGCATCCTTTAACTCTCTATGACCATTATACTTCTTTATCCAATCCGAAAGCACGGATTTACTGGAGATATGATACTTTCTTAAGACATCGCGCATAGAATACGTTCCTGAAATATAATCCTTAACTGCAGCTGCCTTTATTTCATTAGGATAACGTCTAAACGTTTTTGAGTACTTTAAACCAAGGATCCCATCTTTTTCAAAATTCTCTACCCACCTATAAACTGTAGACATATTAACTTGATATTTTGCGGATAACTGGCTATGTGTTAAACCATTCTTAAAAGCCATCAATACTTCATATTTCCATTCTACTGAATATGATTTGTGAGTCATAAAAACTCCCCTTAATGTAGAAGCAGATTTTTATTTTTTAATCTGTCTACCTTAAGGGGAGCATATCAGAAATTAATTATCATTCGTTTTTTTGATTGGAATCATTCATTTAGTACCTGAAATAAACGAGACTCAGGTGGGAACAGCACGAGTTCGAAGATCCACTTGGTAACGTGTTTTTCTTTACCAAGTTAGCTGAGGCCGTGCCCGAGGAAAGCGCGTATATTTTCACGGTGCGGCGATGATACTCCTGTTGATAACATGATTATTCGTATTTTGAGTAAAGAAGTTGTGTTTTATCCCAGCCCTCTATTTGTTTACTTCAAACAGGTTTTCCCATCTCTTCACCAAAATACTACACTTCCTTGGAAAGCAATGATCACTTTCCTGCGGGATCTTCAGCTCGTACTTTTGCAGCAAGATAAGGAAGAGTTCGGAAGCGATTCATCGTTCGCAGAAAAGCCTCTTTCTTTTTCAAGGAGTCTACATATTTTGACTACGCTGCGTATCAACAATTATCCCACATATAACTGGTAAGACCCGCACTTCAAGAATAAAGTGAAATCAATATGGATAAGTGAACGGGGGTTCGACTATCAATACATGTCCGATTGGTTCAAAGCCCTTGGTGTCATACCTTTGTGGTACTGACATCAATGGGGGATAAATAAAACCCCACTAATTGAACTTTCACTTTTGGGTTAACTATTTTGATTTCATCTTGGACTCATTTTTATAAAGTCTTTCATTTATCAGTTCTAATTTGTTTTCTTTGTGCTTAAAGATATATAAAGTGTGTTTTACTAGCTTAAATAATGGTATTAATGTTATTGCATGTAAAACAATCACAAGGTTTTGAAAACGGATTAGAGGAGACAACATATGAAAATAGATGGTGTTTTTTCTGGCGGAGGTGTAAAAGCATATGCATTTGTTGGCGCGTTAAAGCGTGTAGAAGAACATGGGCTGATACTTGAACGTGTTGCAGGGACTTCTGCAGGAGCAATTGTAGCATCATTACTTGCTGCAGAATATACCGCTTCTGATATTCAAAACATGTTAGATGAGTTGGATTTGCAGAAGCTTATTGACCCTCCAGCTCTTACAAAGGTTTTGCCATTTACGAAATGGGCTTTTTTATATTTTCAATTAGGAATTAATAAAGGGAATAAGCTTGAACGTTGGGTATATGATAAACTAGCACGAAAAGACATTTACACATTTAAAGATATAAATTCGAGTTACTTAAAAGTTGTGGTAAGTGATATATCTTTAGGAAGGCTGGTCGTTATTCCGGATGATTTAGAAAGGATTTACGACATTAATCCTGAAACGTTCCCAGTTGCTAAAGCAGTGAGAATGAGCGCTGGATTTCCTTATTTCTTTATACCTAAGAAATTATCGAGTAGTAAAAATAAGAAGAGTATCATAATCGATGGAGGACTACTAAGTAATTTCCCTCTATGGGTATTTGAGGATAGAGATAAGAAGATAAGTAGACCAATTTTAGGAATGAAATTGAGTGAATCTACGCTAAATAATATAGCGCCTAGGAAGATAAATAATGCATTAGATATGTTCCATGCATTGTTTGTAACAATGAAAGAAGCTCATGATTCACGATATATTTCAAAGTCACAAAAAAACAATATTATTTTTATTCCCATCAAGAATGTTGGTAGTATAAATTTTGATATTCGTGAAGAAACAAAAGAACAATTGATTGATACAGGATATCGTAGTGCTAAGAAATTTTTAGAACATTGGCCAAGATAATAAGTTTGCAACACAGTTACATACTAAGACCGCGCTTTGAATTAAAAAGAAGCGCGGTCTTTTCGTTTGGCTTTATTACCTTCAATCACACGTAGATGAGTTGCGCGTTTATTGCGTTTCTTTCGTGGTTGAATAGATTGCTGTGTTTTCCCAGCAGAAACAGGATTTTTTCTTGGTTGTGTATGGTCATATTTTGCTTTGGATTGTTTTACAGCTTGTTTATATTTTTTCATTTCGTTAGATGTTGCTCTCTTTCTAAGAAAAACAAAATAAAAAACAGCAAATATAGCAAGACCTATACCCAGTGAAATAAAAAGATTACTAAAAAAGTTTGTCGTATTTGTAAACAACTGTGATATTAGACCAATAGCTGCTAGACCTATAATGATGTAAACAGGGATGGATAATCTTGTACGTTTCATTGTGTGTGTCCTCCTTCATTATTCCAATAATTGACTTGTATAAACTCTATACCACTTTCTCATCATGGTATATCATTTTTTACATACATTTTTCAAAGAATTACATGGTTACTAACTTTGAAATGCTAACTTACTATAAATTCTTTCCGGATTCATGTAAATTATTCTAAGCTTTTCTTTTTATTTTACTGGAATTAAGCTTGGTTAACTAGATTAAAATTGGAAATTATTAAGTAAAGCGATGGTTTATAGGATTGGTTTACAAGCAATTGGTCATAATATGGAATGGAGGTGGTATTATGAGTGAGCAAAATCAACAACTTGAACAGAATAAACAGGAAACGCCAATGACAATTTTATCAAGGTCACTACTTACAGGATTTATTGGTGGATTGTTATGGAGTACATTCGGAACAGTTCTTTATTATTTTAATTTTTCCGAAGTAGCTCCGAAATCATTTGTATTAAGCTCTTGGTTTCATGCGGAGTGGATCGATACATGGCTTGGTAATGTTGTAACAATCTTTTTAATTGGCCTTCTATCCTTATTAACGGCACTTATTTATTTTGGGTTATTCAAGAAGATTAATTCCATTTGGGTAGGTGTGGCTTACGGTTTTTTATTATGGGTATTGATCTACTATATCATGAATCCAATCTTCTCAACAGTTCCAAAGGTAGCTGATTTGAATATGAATACCATCGTAACAACAATATGTGTTTTTATTTTATATGGTACGTTTATTGGATATTCCATTTCCTATGATTATCACGATTTTCACAGGGCTGATGATAATAAGAACTCATAATACTCATTGTGTTATTCAAAAGAAGCGCTTTATGATAAACTGAATACATCCATATATGCTATAGATAATAATTAGAAAGGGATGAGTTTATGGAGAAACTAACTAAACTTAGGGCTGCTTTTGAATCAAATCAAGTAGATGGAATTTTAATTACGAGTGCGATAAATAGACGTTACATTTCTGGTTTTACAGGTACGGCTGGAGTAGCTTTAATTAGTAGCAATGATGCACGATTTATAACAGATTTTCGATACACAGAACAAGCCAGTACACAAGCAAAAGCATTTAAAGTAGTTGAACATAAGCAGGGTATTGATTTAGAGATTAATGATCAGTTAAAAGAAATGGGAATTAAACGACTTGGTTTCGAAAAGGATCATGTGACGTTTAGCCAATATGAACAATATAAAAATACGTTAGATGTTGAATTAGTTCCAGTCAGTGGTATCATAGAAGAGCTGCGATTAATTAAGACAAGTGATGAGTTAGAAATCATGAAAAAAGCTGCAAAGATCGCTGATGATGCATTCGAACATATTCAATCTTATATTAAGCCAGGTGTTAAAGAAATTGATATCTCTAATGAATTAGAATTTTTTATGCGTAAGCAGGGTGCTACGTCATCCAGCTTTGACATTATTGTTGCTTCTGGAGAACGTTCTGCATTACCTCATGGTGTAGCTTCAAACAAGGAGATACAATCAGGTGAACTTGTTACATTAGATTATGGAGCATTATATCAAGGCTATTGCTCAGACATTACAAGAACGGTTGCTGTTGGAGAAATTAATGAACAACTTGCATCTATTTATCAGATTGTGTTAGAAGCACAACTTAGAGGGGTTACTAGCATAAAGCCAGGTATTACGGGAATCGAAGCAGATGCTGCTACTAGAGATTATATTACAGAACAAGGTTATGGTAAGTACTTTGGACATTCAACTGGTCATGGATTAGGACTTGAGGTACATGAAGGTCCAGGACTTTCTTTTAAGTCAGAAAAGAAATTGGAGCCTGGAATGGTAGTAACAGTAGAACCGGGAATATATGTACCTTCAGTTGGTGGATGTAGAATCGAGGATGACATTGTGGTTACAGAAACAGGAAATGAAAGATTAACATTTGCAGCAAAAGAATTAATTCAGTTGTAACGGGAGGAATACTAGATGATTTCAGTTAATGATTTTAAGACAGGTTTGACTATTGAGGTGGATAATGGGATTTGGCAGGTGATCGAATTCCAACATGTAAAGCCAGGGAAGGGGGCAGCTTTTGTTCGTTCTAAACTACGTAATTTACGTAATGGAAGCATTCAAGAGAAGACTTTTCGTGCCGGTGAAAAAGTAGGGAAAGCACACATAGAAACGAAAAAAATGCAGTATTTATATGCTTCTGGAGATTCTCATGCCTTCATGGATACAAATACGTATGAACAAATCGAGCTCTCGTCAAGTCAAATTGAATATGAATTAAAATTTATGAAAGAGAACATGGAAGTATCTGTCATTACCTATGAAGGCGAAATCCTAGGAGTAGAACTTCCTAACAACGTAGAATTAGAGGTTACGGAAACAGAACCAGGAATTAAAGGTGACACTGCAAGTGGCGGATCGAAGCCAGCCACACTCGAAACTGGACATATTGTTCAAGTGCCATTTTTCATAAACCAGGGTGATGTCCTGATAATTAATACGTCTGATGGAAAGTATGTTTCTAGAGCCTAATATATCGACTTCACTTACATAACAGTCCTTTAAGGGCTGTTTTTTTAATAAGTTAAGAAAATATAAAATCAGTGCAATGACTGCGTTAAGCCAAGTAGTTATTTTAAAATGTTTGATGTATATTGGCAATGCTCCGACGAATTACTTCGCTTTCCGTGGGCACGGCCTCAACTAACTTTGCAA
>NZ_CANMAB010000073.1:0-20913 GCF_947495635.1 uncultured Virgibacillus sp.
AAAAAAGTAAAAAAAGTGATACGCCCTAAATTGGCGTACCACTTTTTTCAGTTACTGGGTTTTGTCCCAGCCCCATTCTTTTTTTGCAGATGCTTGCTACATAGAATATGATACACTAATGATAAATCAAAATACAAAAACCTGTGATTAGCTAGAATAGGGGATTACAAAAATGATGAATGCAAGCAAGTTAGCACTCGATAAAAATAGGAGAATGATCGTTATATCAGATATTCACGGGAATTTACAGTTGTTGCAGAAATTATTAGATAAAATAGCATATACGCCAGAAGATTATCTGTTTATTAATGGAGATATGTGTGAAAAGGGAGCAGACAGTCTAGGCGTAATCGATTTTCTCACTTCCTTAACGGCTCAATTGGAACGTGTATATGTAACAAAAGGTAATTGTGATATATTAATAAACTATGTATTTAATGAAGTCGAAGGCATTAAAAATTATATGAAGAAGCAACCAAATTCAATCTTAAACGAAATGCTGAAAAAACAAGATAAATCACTAGCTGATTTTCATAGTCTTAAGGATCTGAGTAAATTTTATCGTACGCATTATAAAAATGAAATTGATTGGTTAGAAGCTCTTCCCATCGCTTATGAAACAGAGCATTTTATCATTATTCATGCTGGGATTGAGGATATTCCCAATTGGCAGTCTACGACTATAGAAAATGCTTTGTCTATGCCTGCTTTTTATGAAAAGGGACACCGTGCGGATAAAACAGTTATTGTTGGACATTGGCCAGTCGTGAATTACACAACGCAATCGATATGTTCAAATAATCCATTAATTGATTTAGATAAACGAATCATAGCTATTGATGGTGGGAATCAAATTAAACGCGAAGGACAGCTTAATGCTTTAGTGGTGGATGGAGAGCAAATTTCTTTTACATTTGTAGATGAACTACAAGAAATGGCAATGATTCAACAATCTCATCAAGACACAACGGCTAGAGTAGGCACTGTTACATATCCGAATTATGAGCTTGAAATAATTAAAGAGGAGCCATTCTTTACACATTGCAAAAATATAGAACTTGGAATAACACAGTGGGTAAAGAATGAGTTCATTACGAGAAATAACAATCAACTAATAAGTAATAATGATATAAGTACAACTTTTTTATCTGTTCAGCAAGGTGAAATCATAAAGGTTATCAATAATGATTGTTCAGGCTATACCTTAATTAAAAACGATAATGGAGAAATTGGCTGGATACCGAAGCAATGTTTATATTCCTGAAACGGTAAAATGAAAAAGGTTGAGGTGGGGGGAACGGTGTTTGAAACACAGAAAAAACCGAACCCTGTTATCGAGGAAGTATAACCTTATAGGAATCCGCTATTGGTTATGAAAAACAATCGATATAAAAGGGATGGTGACTGTAATTACTAGCTTTCATGGTATAAAAGAAGAGCTGGAAGAATCTGAGGTACTAGAAATATTGAAGGAAAGTGTATACATGCCTACCCAGGAAAAGCTAGCCGCTAGAGTACGTCGATATATAAATGAACCTACGATACTAGCATTTGGCTATAGAGACGATCGGCGCATGGTGGGAGTCATTATTGTAAGCTATGATGAAGATACATGTCACGCAGTTATTAAAGATATAGCAGTTCGAGCAAATCTGCAAAAGTCTGGTATTGGCAGTACAATGATTGCTTACATGATGGAGGAATTAAAGCCGTCCATCATCACTGTAGAAACGGATGATGATGCTCTAGGCTTTTACCTCAAAAATGGTTTTGCAATTGTTAATCAGCAACAAAAATTTGCAAATATAACCAGATATAATTGCCACTATGATGTACGTAGTTAATTGGGGAAGATAGCTTAATACCTAAAGAAGTGGAACAAAAGTGTGTTCCACTTCTTTTATAGGAATATTCTTTTTTTGAAAATGTTATCGCTTAATCCATTAAATCAAACATATCCTTTACTGCTTGTGAATTTGGAGTTGCATATAAACGAGGTGTTCCAGAGGTAGATCTTCGTGATGTGACTGCGAAAACATATCCGAGGTCCTCATCTATGATTTCCCTTAACCATGGGCCACCACTTGCACCACCATTCATATCACAATTCATATAAGCATCACTACTAAACAGGCGTTTATATGTGTCACCATCACAAAAATATGGTCTTTCACCATCATACGGATCCTCTGCTGGCCAGCCGAAAATACGAACATTCTGTTGTTCTGGACTATAGCCATAAGAAAGACCATTTCCTCCGACTACATGGATTAGGTTTTCTCCGTTACTCGGTCTAACAGTAACAAATGCTTGATCATAACTAAAGTTACTATCGTTTATCCAACCATTGAAAGTGCGTGCCTCTTGCCAATTCCATAGTCCATACGGTAAATCCCCATCATAATAAGCTGGAGCAAAAGCAATATTAGAATGCCAACCTTCCCCACTTCCGCCATGAACACAGTGTCCAGCAGTAATGATAAGGTTCTCGGCATCGCTATTGATTGCTGAAGCGGAACATACATAATCATTTCCTTGATAGGAAAAAAATACTTTGCCAGCTGTCGAGGGAACGACTACATTTATAGTCGCATGCTTTGGTCCAACTGGATCGGATGCATTACCAGGTTTCTCGCTTTCAGTATTATCATATTCGTTTGGGGCTGGTTTGTTTTCTTTAGGAAGCTTTTCATCTGCAGGAGTAGCATTTTTCATTTTTTCCTCTGTCCAATATCCAGCAGGATCAATTTCTGTAGATTCTTGAGTAGATGGTAAATCAGGAGCCTTTTTTGATGTAGTGTCTTTTGAAGACGTTTCATTCGAATTAGCAAATATAGTTGTAGTTCCGAGGCAAAGAACAATCACGATGCTTGTGATAAGACAAAACAGCACCCACTTCAGATTCTTCATTTTTTCATCTCCTTTTATTTACTGTAACATGAAACAGAATAGTGTAGAATCCTATGTTGAATCTTTTTCTATCTTTGGTTTTATCCCACATATAACTGGTAGTAAAATCCCTGATTCAAGCAATAAAAAACAACTATTGTTACCTGCTAGTAAATGTCTGATTGGTTCAAAGGCCTTTAGGTCATACATTTGTGGTAAGAATCATTCGTGTGAGATAAACAAAACCCCCAAGGATTGAAATTTTACTTTATTAGATAGAATGGGACAACTTTTTTCATTTCACTAACTGTTTTTATTTCACACACTCTATACACTATGCAATATATATTGATTTAGAACAAAGAGTTTTTTACCATTCCAGGAAGAGATGGTATCATGTATAAATCTATCTCACATATAACTGGCAGCAAGCCCCCGCTCCAAGCAATATGGATAAGTGGTGGATCGACTGTCAGTAAATGTCCGATTGGTTCAAAGGCTTTTAGGTCATACCCTTGTGGTACGAACCATCCGTGTGGGATAAACAAAAACCCACACGGATTAAAGTTTCACTTTATTATTCACCATTTGTTTAGGATTAGCTCCTTCTTCTGTTAATTTTATCCAGTAATTTGATAACTTCAGATAGTCCGATAAAGATGAAGCCTATGACAATAGCAGGAATAACCCGCTGTACGAAATTCACCCAATCAATTGCATAATCACGTTTCCCGTTAGAATAGAAGGAAACGATGTGGTATGTATCTTTAAATGCCTGAAAACTTAAGAAAAAGCTGACTATAATACCTGTAGAAAATAACAGCACTCCTATCCAATTTTTTTGCTTCATGGTTACATCCTCCTTTGAGAGCTGCTTATAGTAATCGTACACAAATTGATAGTGATTTGTAAGTAGTTACTTTGTAAATGAAAATAGCTATTAAAATGTGGGACATCCAGAATATTTTGTAAACGCTTGAAGTATTTACATTTCATCTGTATAATAAAGTTAACTTAAATGAACGGAGGTTTTCCTTGTGTATATTATCAGACTACGTTTCCAAGCTTTGAACCGTTAACTGAATATGGTCAAAGACTCTGCTTGTGTGTGGAGTAAATGGAATGGGTCTGTCTATTTTTAAGGAAGCCTTTGTTATACGGTGTTTTTGCCAAAGAGGGAACGATTCAACCCTCTTTTTGTCGTATTAAAAAATAGTCAGTACATGCAAATTAAATAGCTTTCTTGACCTTGACTGTTCATACAATATTTACTATTGTGGGTGAATTGTATTTTTTGTGTGAAACGAGCCAATAAGGATTTATGCATTTTTTGATTCCATCCATTTACTTTTCCATCACAGGTAGAAGACCTGTGATTTTTAATTTTAAGAGAGAATGGAAGGGAATGTTAATATGAAAAAAGCAATTAATGTAGGTGTAGATATTAAAAATCAATCGGAGGGTTTTGCGTATTCTATGGAGGAATTAGCAGGACTGGCCGCTGCACGTCATATCGAAGTAGTGGGAGAGCTAACGCAGAAGTTAGCTCGTATTCATAAAGCGCATTATCTTGGGAAAGGAAAAATCGAAGAATTGCATGAACTGATCCAGAGGAAGGATGCAGAGGTGATTATTGTTAATGATGAGTTGACAGCATCTCAAATACGTGTTCTTGAGGAAAAGCTGGGAATAGTCGTTAGTGACCGTACGATGTTAATTCTAGATATTTTTGCAGAACGGGCCAAAACAAGAGAAGCACAGCTACAAGTGGAAGTGGCAAGACTTGAGTACATGCTCCCACGCCTAATTGGTCAGAATGAAGATTTAGGTAGACAAGGTGGCGGAGTGGGATTAAATAATAGAGGGTCTGGAGAAACAAAGCTTGAGCTTGACCGTCGTAAGATTGAAGAGAAAATTGCAGTATTAAATAAAGAGCTAGAGGAGTTAGTGGCTCAGCGAGGCATACAGCGGAGGAAGCGTCAACAAAGTGGTCTTCCAGTTGTGTCCTTAGTCGGCTATACGAACGCTGGAAAATCAACTATTATGAATGCTATGGTTGAACAGTTTAACCCCTCTTCAAATAAACAGGTTTTTGAAAAAGATATGCTATTTGCGACATTGGAAACATCGGTAAGGAAGATTCCTATGCCTGCTAACAAATCCTTTCTGCTGACAGATACAGTAGGTTTTGTTAGTAAACTCCCTCATCATTTGGTAAAGGCATTCCGTTCTACTTTAGAGGAAGTGGTAGAAGCTGATTTAATTATTCATGTCGTTGATTATTCCGAACCGAATCATGAAAATTTAATGGAGGTTACGAAGCAAACACTATTGAGCTTAGGTGTTGAAAACGTTCCGATTATTTATGCTTTAAATAAAGGAGATATAATCGACGTAGACATACCAGCAGTAGAGGAGAATAAGGTATATCTTTCAGCAAAGCAAAGGGTTGGTATTCATGAATTAATAGAAGTAATTAATCGGGAGATCTTTAAAGATTTAATCCAATGCGAGATGCTTATTCCATTTGATCAGGGGCAGGTCGTAGCAAATCTAAACGAACAGGCAAATGTGATCACTACGAACTATGAAGAAAATGGCACACGCTTAACAGTAGAATGTACGCAGGCTTATATCACGCGGTATCAGCAGTATATTATCTCGCAAAACGGTAATCCCGAACGTGTTTAAGAGAAACATATTAAGATTAAAGATGGGTAAAGTCATTTGACGATGACTTTACCTATTAATCGTAGGAAGTGGAGTAGGTTCTAGAGAACAACGAACTACGCTATCTATGGAAGTAACGCAGACTCCTTTGGTGAGATCCGATAGTGCTAGCAAGAGGAACGAACCAATCCTAAACCATAGTTAGAGCTTCCTAATTTCATTTATCGCGCATATAACTGGCAATAATACCCTCGACTTCAAGCAATAAAGTGAAACCAATATGGATAAGTGGGAGGTCGACTGCCAGTAAATGTCTAATCAATGGGTTCCGTTAACAATCGTCGGGATAAACAATATCCCCAATTGATTGAAGGTTTACTTTATTTATGGTGCAAAATTATTTATTAGCTCGTTCATTTATATAACGAACCATTTCATCATTTGCTTTATTGGCAATATCAATGAGGTACGTTTGGTCTAATTCGCTATTCATGTTTTGTTCTGCTTTCATCATCACATTTTCGATTAGACAATCTTCTTGATGATTTAACGAGCAATGAAATAGACTTGAATGACCTTCAATTGTTCTAATGACATCGAGAAATGAGATTTCGTTTTTTGGCTTAGAAATTTTATATCCACCATTGACACCTGGAGTTGACTCGATGAGCCCACCTTTAGCAAGCTTGGTTAAGATCTTCGAAAGATAGCTCGGAGAAAGCTTTTGTATTTCTGCTAAGGGCTGAACGCCGATTGTGCTACCCCTAGGTAAGAGGAGTAAATATACCATTGTGTGTAATGCATAATTTGTAGCCTTCGAATATTTCATTGTTTCCTCCTGTGCATATTGTAGTTATTATAGAGTTTCATTATCTACAAGTGATTTTAATCGTACCATTAAAATGGATGCTCCTCAACATGCACTATTCCAAATTTATGTCACATATAACTGGCGGTAAGCCTAATAAAGTCAAACCAATAAGGATAAGTGCGGGTTCGACTGCCAATAAATGTCTGATTGGTTCAAAGACCTTTAGGTCATACCCTTGTGGTACGAATAATCAGTGGAGAGATATACAAAACTCCAGCTGACTGGAGTTCCACTTTATTCTAAACATCTTTAAGATTTTAATGTTGTAGCCAAGCATTTGTTTATATAGAAAAGTAGGAATGTGTGTACCATCTTATAAAACTGAATTTTTTTGCTCAGACATTACAATATTTGTAGATGGTGTCCCATATGTCATAGATTGATCAATAAATTTTTCAAGGGTTTCTACTGATTGTGTTGCTACTTTAGCAATATAGCTGATTTCACCGGCAACTCGGTAGCATTCCAGTACATCAGGATGGTTGTAGCAAAATTGTGCCAGCCTCTTACAGTCGTTGGATTTAAATAATACAAGCGCAATAATGGAACGATTAAGCTTGTTTACATCAATCGATGTTTGATAGCCTTTAATAATTTGTTGATCTTCGAGTTTTTTAATGCGCTCAGCTACTGCAGGTGCAGATAGATGTACATGAGCAGCGACTTGTTTTGTGGTCATTTTTGCATTCTGCTCGAGCTGCTTTAAAATTTCATAATCGATGTGGTCCATAAATTCTCCTAATTATATAAAGTATTTAATTAAATTATCCACTAAAACAAAGGAAAATTCAACTAAATACCGTTCAATATCTATTTAAGTAGTCATGGAAATTAATTAAACTTAAGTGAAGAAATAAAGGAGGGACTTCTTATGAAAAAGGTATTATTATTACTTGCAGATGGCTTTGAGGCTTACGAAGCAAGTGTTTTTACAGATGTACTTGGTTGGAATCAATTAGAAGGTGATGGATCGACAGCCGTTACTTCAGTCGGGCTTCATCCAACGCTGCAAGCAACATGGAATTTTCAGGTTACACCAGAAAAGCTAGTTGAAGAAATTGATTTAACTGAATTTTATGCATTAGCAATTCCTGGAGGCTTTGAAGAAGCGAATTTTTATGTCGATGCTTTTAGTAAAACATTTCAAGAAATAATACAACATTTTAATGCACATCAAAAACCCATTGCCGCTATTTGTGTAGCTTCTTTAGCACTTGCGCATAGTGGGATTTTACACAATCGTCAGGCTACTACGTATAATTTTCCAACTAGCAAACGATTAGCGCAATTAGCTACATATGGTGTACAGGTATCCAAGGATCGAATTGTCGTTAATGAAAATATAATTACTTCATCTAATCCAGGAACTGCCATAGAGGTGGCGTTCATATTATTAGAGATGTTGACCTCTAAATCTAATGCAGCGAGAATTAAAGAACGAATGGGTTATTAATCTCTCCAGTATACAGAGAAACATATCTTTCGGAAACAGTGTATTAACATCAAGAAGCTTCTTTTCAGTTTAGGGCAGCGAATAATAGAAAACTTCTGCGGAAAAACGGGCGATTCCAGCCCCCACAGTGTGGTTTGCACGAGAAGACTTGGGCGTTCGCCTGCTCATATACAAAAATGCTTGTAGTAAACCAAGGGTTTATTTACAAGTTGAAGAGGCCGAGACAAAAGAACGAAGAAACAATAAAAAACGAAAAGATAATTTAGTTGAAATTAATTATCTTTTCGTTTTTTGATTAGAATCATTCCTTTAGCACCTGAAATAAGCGAAACTCCGGCGGGAACAGTACGAGTCCGAAGATTCACGTGGTAACGTGTTTTTCTTTACCAAGTTAGCTGTGGCCGTGCTCGTGGAAAGAGCTTTCTTTCCGGGGCACAGCTTTAGGTTCTTAGGAAAGCAAAGATCACTTTCTGCGAGATCTTCAACTGGACTTTTCCCGTAGGATAAGGAAGGCCTTGAGAAGCGATCTTCTTTGTCAAAAAGTCTACGTATTTTGACTGCACCTCGTATGAACATTTATTTTATTATTCGGCTTTGGGGATAACGATTTTAATTTCATCCTAGATGAAAAATTCGTTTGCGTTTCATTTAATGGCGTGCTAATATATAATACAAATTATAGATATTATATATCTAGAATAGATTTAATGGAGGGGGATAAAAGAAGCTGTGAACTACACAGCTAATGATCAGAAGAATTAAAGCTAAATTCGTAGCTATTTGTTTGTTGGTCAAGAAATAATCATAAAAAGGGAATGGGGATGATTTAGATGCTGTTAGACTGTATTGTTATCGGCGGAGGTCCAGCTGGGCTTAATGCCTCACTGATGCTTGGAAGGTCTAAGCGCAAAACGATTTTATTTGATGATAATAAACCGAGAAACGCCGTTACGAACGAGTCCCATGGCTTTATCACACGGGACGGTATTCATCCGTTAGAGTTCAAACAAATTGCACGAGAGGAATTAAGTAAGTATCCAAATGTTATCATCAAAAAACAACGTGTTTTACAGGTGGATAAAAATAAACAGGTATTCACAATCAAAGCAGATGACGGCGAGGTTTACAAAGCTAAAAAGATTATTTTAGCGACTGGACTGAAAGAAACCTTACCCAATATAGCTCAAGTAAATCAGTTTTATGGCACCAGTATATTTAGTTGTCCATTTTGTGATGGTTGGGAATTAAGGGATCGACCATTGGCTCTAATAGCTGAAAATAACAGAGCTTTCCATATGGCTAAAGTGGTCTTTAATTGGAGTAAAGATCTAATTGTATGTACAAATGGCAAGCAAATCCTTTCGGTGGAACAAAAAAATCAATTAAACAGCAAGGGCATTATCATATATGAGCAAGAAATTACCTCATTGCAAGGGGATCATGGGTATTTAAAAGGGATTACCTTTGCTGGTGGTGAGAGCATTACACGAGAAGGAGGATTTGTTACACCAGAATGGGAACAAGCGTCATCCATTGGTCGAGACTTAGACTGTGAATTCAACGATCAAGGAGGGATAAAAGTAGATCACTTTGGAAGAACAAATGTGGAAGGTGTATATGCAAGCGGGGACACGTTATTAGCTGGGGCAACTCAATTAATTATTGCTGCAGCAGAAGGTAGTAAAGCTGCATTAGGAGTCAATGCAGCGTTAATGGAAGAAGACTTCTAAAGCAGCATTGTCAGCAAATTTATTTCACATATAACTAGCAGTAATACCCCAAAGAGAAAGCAAAATTGGTAAGCGGGGGATAAACAAAAAACCAACTGGTTGACATTTCACTTTATAAGTTTTGTCAATATGGAATTGCTGAAGATTTTGTTTTCAGTGTTATATAAAGGAGGCTATGAATGAAGGAACACAAATGTAATTCGAAAGAAAAGGAAATTTTCACAAGAAAAATAGAATTTTTAGATGGATCTAAAAGGAGGGAGGACCTACCTCCAGAAAAGCTGTTGAATTTACTCCCAATGACGAGAACGGATACAATATTAGATTTAGGTGCAGGTACTGGATATTTAACAATTCCAGCAGCTAAAGCGGTTGACAGCCTTGTATACGCATTAGATAGAGATCCAAATATGTTAGAAATTATAAATACTAAAGCACAAAAGGAGAACCTTACAAATATTAAGGCTATGCAAGCGGACATTGATCATATTCGACTATCAAATGATTCTATAGGCATTGTCCTTGCTTCATTAGTATTACATGAGACGAAAACGATATCCAAAACGTTGCAGGAAATAAAACGTGTCCTTAAAGAATCTGGTTATTTTGTATGTGTTGAAATAGAGAAGCTAGATCATGTTAATGATGGTCCACCGAGAATTTCCTCATCAATAATGGAACAAGAAATAACAAATGCTGGAATGGATATAATACAAAAATTCTTTCCAACAGACTCTTTATATGTCTTTATTGCCAGGAAATAACCTGCTTATTTATTTTTTTGGATTGATTATAGATATTAAAGATATTTAAAGTCTTTAAATAATGACATGTCCGTTAAATCGTGTCGCGTATAATGGAAGAGTGATCATTAAGTATAAATGTTCGATAGATCTTTACACGCTGATAGTAATCTTAAAAAAATCTGCCCATGGGAAAGCTTGCTTCTAGGGCAGATTTTTGTATGGAGTTTGTAAAGTATTAGGTTTGCACGCTTTGGGAATAGAGTGATGCCTTTAGGTCATACCCTTGTAGTACTACCAATCAGCGGGTAAACAAAACCCCTGCGGATTGAAGTTTCAATTTATCAGGATTCATCGTTATATAAATTTCTTTAATTGTACGATGAAGAATATAGAAACTGACCGTACTATGAATGGTACCATTCATATAATTGATGAGAGAGGGCTGGCCATTAACGTTTCTGATTTCGTAGTAATAGTCTTCTGCGGTCTTTTTTCTTATACCAATTAAAAATGCTAAAACCTTCGTACGTGTTCGAATTGGACGAACAGCGGCTTTGACTTTCCCTCCACCATCTGAATACAAGGTAACTTTATCCGATACTAGCTCAAGCAGTTCACTCGTATTTTGTATGTGGAAGGCTTTGAGAAAACGGTTGACAACGTCTTTATTTCTCTCATAATGTAAGCTTTCGTTCTCTACAATTGAGATTTTTTGCTTTGAACGGCTATATAGTTTTCTGCAGTTATCCTCCGTCTTTTCTACGATGGTAGAAATCTCTCGATAAGAAAAGTCAAATACCTCACGCAATAGTAAAACGGCTCGTTCGTGAGGAGACAGCTGCTCCATCATTCGTAAATAAGCAATACTTAATCCTTCTTTTTGTAGTAGAGCTTCTGAGGGGTGATCGTGCATGTCACTAAAAAAGAATAAAGGCTCAGGGTTCCATGGCCCAATATACACTTCTCGTCTTTTTTTTGCAGATTTTAAAAAATCCAGACAACGGTTGGTCATCATTTTACAAAGATAAGCTTTTTTGTTTTCAATCTTCTGATCTTTGATTTGATAGGCACGTAGGAAGGTTTCCTGTACAATATCCTCCGTATCTACAACTGAACCTAGCATTCGGTAACCTAATGAAAATAACAAAGGTTGATAGAGTCGATACGCTTCATTATTAAGTTGCATGAGATGACCTTCCTTCTTTTTGCATAATTTCAATGGCTGCTTTTTTTCCGCTCTCAACAGCACCCTCTGATAGTATAGAATCTGGTGATGCCCAGTCACCAGCAATAAATAACCCGGAAATATGAGTTTCAGATTGGCAGAAATTTTTCCTTTCCCCAACTTGAGGTAGACGGTAATTTACGGTTATTTGCGGTAGAAACCTACGTGCCACTTCATATTCTTGCCAGCCTGGTTGTATTTTGTTTAAGAACGCTTCAAGGTTAGTTTGCTCTTGTCTCCCAAATATCCTTTCATCTGGATGATGGTATTTAAGAACGTGAAGGATTGTACACTGTCCACTTTGGGAAAGCCTAGCATATTTTGAATGAACAGAATAATAGTAGGGGGTTGTTATTCCCATAGCAAATAATTGTTTTGGCTTAGCGAGTTTCTCTAATGCAACATCTAAAGTTGCAGCTTTTACGGGTACGATTTCTTCTAGGAAATTTCTTTGGAGATAGGGGAATGATTCGGCTATTACGTTGTTTAAATTATCTGGTGCTCCTGTATAGAGTACGTGTTTCGTTTGAAGACAATCCCCATTGGACAGCGTTAACTGAAATTGATCAGATTTATTTTTGACAATTTGCTTCATGTTTGACTTTGTTTGGATTTCCACTCCTGAGATAACTGCTTGATTATGAAGTTGATCAATCATTGTTTGCCATCCGCCATCTAAATAAGTGACACCTCCTATAGCATACTGGATATGAGAGATAACAACATATGCGCTAACTTTATGAGGAGCATGGCAGTATGTTGCTAATCTGCCTATAATATAAAGTAATGAGCGGACTTTCTCTGAATTGGTAGATTGGTGAACCCATTCGTGGAAAGTCTTGGTGTCTAATTCATCACGGTTGGAATTTTTTATTTTTATCAATATAGACACCCATTCCTTGCGCTCTTTCCAATTCAAAAAAGTGGTCTTGAAGAGTCCAAGTGGGGAGAATGGCGCTACATATTTCGTATTATTTTCAATTAAGATACCACCTAGTTTTGGCGTGTTTCCTTCAAGCGTAATGTTTAATTCCTCTAATATAGTTCGGGCCATTCCTTTTTTATAAAGAGCATGAGGGCCTAAATTAAATAATTGATGATTGATTATATCTGTTCTTGCACGTCCTCCAACCTGCTTTGCTTTCTCTAACAGTAACACGTTCAAAGGTGTTTTAGCTAAAAAATTGGCCGCTACGTAGCCTGCTAATCCTCCTCCAACAATAACAACATCCCATTTTTGAACCATGAAATAACCTCCTATTATCTCTTTTTATCCCGCATATAACTGGCAGTAAGCCTTTACTTTCAAGCAATAAAGTGAAACCAATATGGATAAGTGTGGGAACAGCTGCCAGCTAAATGTCCGATTAGTTCTAGGGCCTTTAGGCCATACCCTTGTGGTACTAACCATTCGTAGGAGATAAAAAAATTCCCACGGATTGAAGTATCACCTTATAATTCAAGACGATAATGAAGAGATATTTGTGACAGAGAGTAATTTGTTGTTTTATTCGTAAGCGGATTAGAATGATACTGCGTAGTGACAAAAAACAGATTGATTTTAAGTGTTGCAATGTAATATGGTATGAATAAGTAGTATTTAAGTAATCCATTCAAATGCTTTTTAGCTACGATGTTTGATAGCTTATCTGACTTATAATGCCTTTACATCCAGTGTTTGAATAAAACGAACAAAGGCATGAACGATGTTCAACTGTAATGTATCCTCATGATAATACATCCATGTTTTTCGAGTGATTGCTTTACCTGAAGGATGCTGTAACGGTTTGATAATTAGTTCTGGGTAGGGGCGGACAACTAAATTAGCTAAAATCGCATAGCCTAATCCATTAATAATCATTTCTTTACATGTTTCGACTTGACTAACTTGAATATTTATATTTGGCGTTTGTTTGTAATTGCTATACCACCATTGATCTACAATGCTTCTCATTTTTTCATCTGTATAATAGTCAATTCGTGGTAAATCAGGGAGATCTTTCCATGTAAAATCCCATGGTGAGGCAATACAAATTTCTTCCTCATAAAGCAGGTCTTTGTTTTCGTTCCACACATAATCACCTTTGATAAAACCAATGTGGACATCATTATTGAGGATCAGCCGATGCATTTCGCTACTCCAGCCAGTGACTACTTGAAATTCAACATTCGGATAGCTTTGCTTAAATAATCGTAGTAATTTTGGCATTTTATTTAAAGCAAAAAAGTTAGAAACGCCAACTCTAATCGTACCAGCTACTTGTTCCTTCATATTATGTAGCCGCTCTTCAATTTTTCGCTGTTCATAAAGCATTTTCTTGGCATGCTGTGCTAATTGCTCCCCTTCAGGTGTAAAGGTGATTCCTCTTTGCTTTCGAATAATTAGTTGCACACCATAATAGTTTTCGAGTTTTTTTAATCGAGATGTTAGCGTAGGCTGTGATAAGAACAGGCGATGTGCCGCTTGAGTAATATTTTCTGTAGCATATAAGGTTGCAAGCATTTCCCAATCCTGTATTTTCATTTCAGAATCTCTCCTAATTTTATGCTTGATATAGAAAAAAATTATGGCTAATAATTAAAATTATATATTTTTCTAATTTTCATTTCAATTTTATAATAGAACTATAGAATATAATGAAATTACTGAACTATTAAACAATGAATTATCTTAAAGGAGGATGTATATGAGTACGAAAGAAAAGTATGTTCCGGGTTTAGATGGGGTAATAGCTTCAGAAACTGCTATTTCCTTCCTTGATACAGAACAGGAAAAAATAATTATTCGTGGCCATGAACTGATAGAACTATCTAAGAGTAATGATTACATTGATATTGTGCATCTCCTGCTTAATGGTACGCTTCCCGATTCAACAGAGAAGTTAGTATTGGAAAAGGAATTAACAACGAATTACGATATACCGACTGATGTGATGAAGCTATTAGCTTTATTACCAAAACAAACACATCCAATGGATGGATTACGGACAGGTTTGTCAGCGCTTTCTGGGTATGATGAGGATATAGAAAATCGGTCCCTAGAAGCAAATAAGCGTAGGGCATATGCGTTATTAGGTAATCTTCCTGCGATTACTGTAAATAGTTACCGGCTAATCCATGGCCAAGAAGCAGTTCAGCCGAACCAAGAGCTTTCGTATAGTGCTAACTTCTTGTATATGATTACAGGGGAAGAACCAGAAGCTTGGGAGGCAGAGATTTTTGATCGCTCGCTTCTATTATATAGTGAGCATGAAATGCCTAATTCAACATTTACTGCAAGGGTTATAGCCTCAACAAATTCTGATTTATATGGTGCATTGACTGGTGGCGTTGCTTCTTTGAAGGGAAATCTTCACGGAGGGGCAAATGAAGCAGTTATGTACATGTTAAATGAGGCAAAGTCTGTTGGAGAATTCGAAGAACTACTACAGAAAAAGCTGATGAAAAAAGAAAAGATTATGGGATTTGGACATCGAGTATATATGAAAAAAATGGACCCAAGAGCATTAGTAATGAAGGAATCTCTAAAACAGTTATGCGATAAAAAAGGGGATTCATTGCTACTTGAAATGTGTGAAGCTGGTGAGAAGGTAATGCGAGAAGAAAAAGGGCTATACCCTAATTTGGATTACTATGCTGCCCCAGTGTATTGGATGTTAGGAATACCTATAGGGTTATATACTCCGATTTTCTTTAGTGCGCGGACGGCTGGTTTAGCTGCACATGTTATTGAACAGCATAATAATAATCGTTTATTCCGTCCTCGTGTAAATTATATTGGAGAAAGTTATTAAGAAGGTTATCGATTAATACTAGCTATCAGTGAGAGAAAGGGAGAAAATTCATGTTGAAAGTTGATGAACAGAAGAAAACGGATGCACTTTTAGAGGAAATTGCTGAATATGTATTAAATAAAGAGATTACGAGCGAGGAAGCTTATTCAACCGCTCATTATGTATTTATTGATACGATTGGTTGTGGGATCCTTGCGTTAAACTACCCAGAATGCACCAAGCATTTAGGACCTATCGTACCTGGAACAGTTGTCCCAAATGGCACAAGGGTACCAGGAACCTCTCATGTTCTTGATCCGGTTCAAGGCGCATTCAATATTGGAACGATCATTCGTTGGTTAGATTATAATGATACATGGTTAGCAGCAGAATGGGGGCATCCTTCTGACAACTTAGGTGGAATACTTGCAGTTGCAGACTTTGTAAGTCAAGAGCGACTAGCTAAAGGACAGGAACCATTAAACGTTCATGATGTATTGGAAGCAATGATTAAAGCTCATGAAATTCAAGGCGTACTGGCATTAGAAAACAGCTTGAACCGCGTTGGACTTGACCACGTAATGTTTGTAAAGATTGCTACAACAGCGGTTGTCACGAAGATGCTTGGTGGAAATCGTGAAGAGATCATTAATGCATTATCTAATGCATGGATTGACAATTCAAGCTTACGTACTTATCGCCATGCGCCAAATACTGGTTCTCGGAAATCTTGGGCTGCAGGGGATGCAACCAGTCGAGCAGTTCGTCTAGCAATGATGGCTGTAAAGGGAGAAATGGGATATAAGACTGCTCTCAGTGCTCCTGGTTGGGGCTTTCAAGATGTGCTGTTTAATAAGCAAGAGCTAACTGTTAAACAACCATTCGATAGCTATGTGATGGAAAATGTATTATTTAAAGTATCGTATCCCGCTGAATTTCATGCCCAAACGGCGGCTGAAGCAGCTGTAAAGCTACATCCAGAAGTGAAGGGGCGCATCGACGAGATTGATCACATTACTATTACGACCCATGAATCTGCAATTCGTATAATTGACAAAAAAGGTTCTTTAAACAACCCGGCTGACCGTGACCATTGCCTTCAATATATAACTGCCATCGGTTTATTAAAAGGGAATATTGTTGCAGAAGACTATGAAGATGACGTTGCAGCTGATCCTCGAGTAGATATGTTACGTGAAAAAATGGTAGTTTCCGAGAACGAAAATTATTCTAAAGATTATTTAGATCCTAACAAGCGATCCATAGCAAATGCTGTTCAAGTACATTTTAAGGATGGAACTTCGACAGAACAAGTGGATTGTGAATACCCATTAGGACATCGTTTCCGTAGAGAAGAAGCGGTGCCAAAAATTCTCGAAAAATATGCCCAAAACATGGCAACACAATATGCTAGCAAGCAATTAAAGCAGATTGAAGCTGTGAGCTATGATTATAAAAAGCTTACTGCCATGAATGTTAATGAATTTATGGAATTATTGGTGAAGTAAGAAGGAGGACATCACGTATGGCATGGATTGTCGATCAACCAAAAACACAGATAGAACTTGCTAATCAATTCAAGGAATTGATGCAAGCAGAATCGATTTTACAAATTCCTGGAGCACATGATGCAATGGCAGCACTTGTTGCTAAAGATGCTGGCTTCTCTGCCTTATACTTATCAGGAGGAGCATATACAGCAAGTAAAGGATTACCTGATCTTGGTATGGTTACTTCCACAGAGATAGCGGATAGGGCACGAGACCTCATCCGTGCTACGAATTTACCTGTGCTCGTTGATATTGATACAGGATTTGGTGGTGTGTTGAATGTTGCGCGAACTGCACAAGAAATGTTTGAGGCAAATGTAGCTGCAGTTCAAATTGAAGATCAACAGTTACCCAAAAAGTGTGGTCATTTAAATGGAAAACAGCTAGTAACCAAGGAAGAAATGGAACAGAAAATACAAGCGATTAAAAAGGTAGCACCATCTTTAGTAATTGTTGCAAGGACAGATGCGCGAGCAAATGAAGGATTGGATGCAGCAATTAAAAGAGCAGAGGCTTATATTCATGCAGGTGCAGATGCGATTTTCCCTGAGGCACTACAAACAGATGAAGAATTCCGCTTGTTTGCTGAAAGAATAAGTGTACCTTTATTAGCGAATATGACCGAGTTTGGGAAAACGCCTTATATAACAGCTGATGAGTTTCAGCGTATGGGCTTTAAGATGGTGATATATCCAGTTACTTCTTTAAGGGTGGCAGCAAAGGCATATGAACGTATCTTTCAATTAATTAAAGAAGAAGGAACACAAAAAGATGGTGTGAACGACATGCAAACAAGAAAGGAATTATATGAAACCATTTCATATCATGACTTTGAAGATTTAGATAAGAAAATCGCTAAAACTGTATTAGGAGAATAATGAAACAATAGAAAAGGCTATTTGACGTGTAATAATTACTCGTTGGATAGCCTTTCATTTTTAAAATATTGTATAGCTTATATGGGTAAATATAGGTTCTGTAATTATATAAAGCAATAGAGAATGATAGCTCGTCATACAAACACTAAGGGGATTTATCCCACATATAACTGGCAGTAATCCCCCCATTTTCAGCAATAAAATGAAGCCAATATGGGTAAGTGTCAATGGACTGCCAGTAAATATCCGATTGGTTCAAAGGCCTTTAGGTCATACCTTTGTGGTACGAACAATCAGTATGGGATAAGCAAACCACTAACTGATTGAAGTTTTACTTTATATACGTAGGTATGAATTTTTTAATGTATTGCAGTATTTGCAAGCTATTTCTACTATACATACGCATTTTCTGACTATTATCACGAGATGTTACATGAGGCGATTTCTTTCGACGTTATCCCTAAATTTAGAATTTTTTAAAAAATATTATCTTTGATACTATGAATAAGTGGCAGTCATTTTTTACTAACTGAGGGGGATTATTCATGAATAGTAGCAGACTGAAGCAACTTAGCATCCTTTTCGTAATGCTAGGGATTATTAGTTTATTAGTAGCCTGTGGCTCTTCTGAAGGAGATGCAGAAAAAGAAGGCGATAGTTCTAAAAATGCTGATGAGAGTGGTTTAAAAGATATATATACAGTAGCAAGTGATACTTCGTTCGTGCCATTTGAATTTAAGGAAGATGGTGAATATGTAGGTTTTGATATTGAACTAATTAAGGCAATTGCTGATGAAGTTGGATTTGAAATAGAATTAGAGACAACCAATTTCGATGGTATTATCCCTGGTCTACAAACTGGTTCCTTTGATATTGCAGTCGCTGGTATTAGTATAAAGGAAGACCGAAAAAAGAAGGTTGACTTTAGTGATCCATACTATCAGTCAGGTTTAGCAATTGGGGTCAGCAGTGATAATGATTCCATAAAAAGTATGGAAGACCTTGAGGGGAAAACTATAGCAACTAGACTTGGTTCTACTAGTGCTACGTATATTAATGAAAATATTAAAAATGCGAAGGCAAGTCAATTTGAACAGTTAGACCAAGCATATTTGGCGGTAGAAAATGGTAGTGCGGATGCTATTTTATATGATGCACCAAATGTTAATTATTATATCAAGACAAAGGGAGATAACCTAAAGGTTGTAGGTGATCTTTACCAAGCAGAAGATTATGGTATAGCTATTTCTAAAGGACAGGGAGAGTTAGTTACAGCGATTAATGATGCACTTGCAACGCTGAAGGAAAATGGGAAATACGATGAAATTTATGAAAAATGGTTCGGTAAAAAGCCAGAATAACTAAACAAAGAAGTAGAGAAAAACTAAGGCTTATACTTCGCTGTAGGTCTTAGTTTTTCTCTGACAGTGAGGTGAGACGAAGGTGGCAGTTGAATTTAATTGGCTTCAAGTAATCGACTTTCTCCCGGAATTAGTTACAGGGTTATATTATACATTATTGATTTCTGTTGTTGGCTTAGCCATTGGTTTTATATTGGGTGGGGTATTCGGTCTAGGTAGAATAGCTAATAATAAGGTTATAAAGGGGATATCTACTGTATATGTGGAAATCATTCGAGGTACGCCGGTATTAGTACAGGCTATTTGGATTTATTTTGCGCTTCCACTAATTATCGGATTTGAAATTGAATCTATCATTGCCGGTATTATTGTAATTGCCCTAAATTCAGGTGCATATATTGCAGAAATTGTCAGAGGTGCTGTGCAATCAATTGATAGAGGGCAGGCAGAGGCAGGACGTTCTCTCGGCTTAAATCATAGTCAAACAATGCGTTATATTATCTGGCCTCAGGCTTTCAAACGAATGATCCCACCATTAGGAAACCAATTTATTATTAGTATAAAGGATACGTCGCTCCTATCCGTCATTCTAGTTCCAGAATTAATTTTTCAAGGGAGACTGATCGCTGCGAATCATTTTAATGCCGTAGAGATATACACTACAGTTGCTGTATTTTATCTTGCTATTACACTTACATTATCCTTTATTCTAAGAGTCATTGAAAGGAGACTAGATATTCAATGATTGAGGTAAAAGATTTGCATAAAAGCTTTGGCAAAAACAAAGTATTAAAAGGGATCAATTGTGAAATCCAACCATCTGAGGTCGTCTGTGTAATTGGACCAAGTGGATCAGGAAAAAGCACCTTCCTTCGTTGTCTAAATATGCTTGAGTCAATAACGAAAGGGGACGTTATCGTTGATGGTAACCACTTAAATGACCCAAAGGTAAACATAAATCTGGTACGTACGGAAGTAGGAATGGTTTTCCAGCAATTTAATCTATTCCCTCATAAAAAAGTTATTGAGAACTTAATGCTTGCTCCTTGTAAAGTACGGCATTTAAGTACAAAAGAAGCAAGGAATCGAGCAATGAAGCTATTAGAGAAGGTTGGTTTAGCTGATAAGGCTGACCAATATCCACAGCAGTTATCTGGTGGGCAGCAACAGCGGGTTGCGATTGCTCGGGCACTAGCAATGGAGCCAAAAATGATGCTATTTGACGAACCAACTTCTGCATTAGACCCTGAATTGGTGGGAGAAGTACTAGAAGTTATGAAACAACTTGCTAAAGAAGGAATGACGATGTTCGTCGTAACACATGAAATGGGATTCGCTAGAGAAGTTGGTGATCGTGTTATCTTTATGGATGATGGTGTTATTGTCGAAGAAGGAGAACCAGACCAAATCTTTACCAATCCTCAATCTGATCGAACGAAGGAATTTTTAAATAAAATATTGTAGCATGAAAAACGTATTGAGTATTACTCAGTACGTTTTTCTCGTAGTCTAGGAAAAATTATAAAATTATCCCATGTAGATAAATATGAGCGTGTAAAGCCGCGTCAAGCGCAAGCGCCCAGAAGCTAGGCGACTTCACAGATCGCCCTAAGCTAAATCATCATCGGCTCGCAAGCTCGCCGTGCTTCCTTTATCTTCGTTGACTCGCTCCAGTCGCTCCGTTTCTAATCTTGCGCTTTTGTTCTAAGTTAAGAAAGTATAAAATCAGTGCAATGACTGCGTTAAGCCAAGTAGTTATTTTGAAAT
>NZ_CANMAB010000074.1:0-20598 GCF_947495635.1 uncultured Virgibacillus sp.
GATTGGTTCTACTATCAATCCGAAACCCACGGATTGAAGTTTCACTTTATCCCGCATATAACTGGCAGTAAGCCCCCCGACTCCAGGCGATAAACTGAAATAAATATGGATAAGTATGGGAACAACTGCCAGTAAATGTCCGATTGGTTCAAAGGCCTTTAGGCCATACCCCCTGTGGTACTAACCATAAGTGGGGGATAAAACAGCCCCTCAACTGATTGAAGCTTCACTTATAAATCATTAACTTCCACTATCATATAAGTTAGAAATTAGAAAATCAACTATTCGAGACGGAACCAGCCCCAGGCTTTCTTAAAAATTTGATTAGCGACTTCAGAGAACATCAAGCCGATGGCAATAGCCCCGGCTAACAGCATCACTTTTGCTGAAAGTTGAACAGCGCTAAAATAATCATTTTCAACAAATTTTCGCATGGCATCATAAGCAATGCCTCCAGGCACGAGAGGGATTATTCCGGACACATTAAAAATAATTATTGGTGTCTTATATAATCTTGCACATAGATGACTTAATACAGCAACAAGCATGGAACCAAAGATAGTAGCAGGAACGGTATCCATTCCTTGATCAACCAAGATATAATAGACAATCCAGCCGAACATGCCGGCAAGTCCACACTGGATTAAAGCTTGTCTGGGGGCATTAAAAAGAATACCAAATCCACTAGCAGCGATGAAGCTTGTCATTAGTTGAGCAAAGAGCAAGTTTATCTCCTCCTAATCCTACATAAAGGCAAATACGACAGCAACACCAGCACCGATTGCAAAGGCTGTTAATATTGCTTCAACGCCTTTTGAAACACCGGCTACTAAATGACCTGCCATCAAATCACGTACTGCATTTGTTATGTGTAACCCAGGTACAAGAGGCATTACGGCCCCGATAATAATCTTATCCATTTGCATGCCGAAATTCAGCTCGATAGCTATAAGTGCGAGAATGGCAATGATAAAAGAAGCTAGAAATTCGGCAATAAATCTTATCTCCACTAGCTTTTCAAACCAGATCATGACAGCAAAGCCTCCTCCACCAGCAATAAAAGAAGGGATAAAATCACCCCATAATCCACCAAACATGATGGTGAAGCTACCGCTAACTAATGCAGCTGCTAGAATTTGCATCCAATATGGAAATGATTCACTGGCATGCTGAACGCCCTTTAGCAATAATAAAGCCTCTTTTACCTCAATAGATTGTTCGGCTATTTGTCGCGAAATACTGTTTACTTCAGTAATTTTATGGAGATCAGTTGAACGATTGGAGATTCTACGGAAATAGGTCGCTTCTCCTTCAGTAGAAAAATGAATACCTGTTGGTGTCGCATAGCTTTCCGCATTTTCTAATCCATAGGCAATTGCGATTCGATTCATTGTATCTTCCACTCGATAGGTTTCTGCACCACTCTCCAACATGATTTTTCCAGCAAGAATGCAGACTTTAGCTACAGAAGTAGGGTCATTGTTATTCATAGGGTTCCCCCTTTCATAAGCATGTTACTAATATGTAATGATAGGAACGATTCGTCCAGAAGATAGGATGTTCGGCTTATTCTATTTTTTCCACCCAATCTGGCGCTTGTAAGGAGCATAATATCTTTAATTCTTCCTGTCTTTTATCTAAATAAGAACTTATATTTAATAAGTCGTTGTCGACCATCGCTGGATGCGTCATAATTTCAATACTTGATGCTTCAAGTGATTGGATTTGTGAGAATAAATCAGGGGTTATTCCTTCTCCATAGAAGTCTAACCAGATTTGTTCTGTTAATAATATATCTTTCTCATCTTTTAAGGAGTCAGTAACACGAACAGGGACCTGATAATCCTTTGCTAACTTCATGATTAAAGGTTTAAGTGGCTCCCAACCATGTACATGATGATGACTATCAATATGATGTAAAGGAAGACCCGTATTCAAAAAAGCTTCTATTTGGGAGCGCCATTCTAACTCCAATTCCTGTAAATTGGGCGGATTCATTTGTCGAAAACGACTACTAAATCTAAACGTACCATCCTCGTTTACAAGATCAGATATCTTGGAGCTTAATGGTTTCCCCCAAGTTAATACCAGATGGATTCCTACTTTTAAAGTTGGATGTGCTTTCGCTTGTTCTACTGCATAGTCTACAGCCAGCCCATTCATCATTAACGTTGTAGAATCAACTACCCCCTGCAAATGGGACTGTATAATGCCATCTGTTACTCCTTTTGTTAGACCATAATCATCCGCATTAAATAAAACCTTCATAAATATTTTCCCCCTCCATATTATTAAACTTTTATTCAGCTTCAAATGGGTAGTTACGTTCAATGACAAAATTTGTTTTATCTCCTCTAAAGTAAGAGCGAGAATATTCTACCTTCTCCCCTTTTTCATTTTCTGCAACGGTTTCAATATAAAAGCATGGTGAACCAGGTTCACAGTTTAAATGTGAAGAGGAGCGCTCATCAGCAAGTGCGATTTCTACATGTTCCGTTGTTTTTGCTATGTGGACGCTGAAATCCTCTTTTAAAGCTCCATAAAGCGAGGTCTCGGCTTGTTCCTTTGTAATTCCTGGTGCAACATTCCACGGAATGTAGGCGATCTCATATTGAGTCGGCTCAGTATTCGCTTTACGAACCCGCTCCACCCTTTGAATGGGGTCATTTAACGTAACATCTAACGATTGTTCTAGATATTCATTTGCCGGTACAACTTGAATACTAATCAACGTGATTTCTGCTTTTTTCCCTTGAATGGCAATCTGGTCGCTATATCGTTTTACGGTTTGGGATAATGTCTGTTTTACTTTCTGATCGGCGACAAAAGTTCCTCTACCTTGATGACGCTCTAAGTAACCCTCAACAGTTAATTGATTGAGAGCAGTTCGAATAGTTGTTCTACTCACGCCAAAACCCTTACATAATTCTAGCTCTGTAGGTATCTTTTCTCCTCTCTTATATTTATTAGCTTTAATTCGATTCAGTAGTTCCTCTTTTATATAGGCATGTAATGATTGGTTCTTTTCCATTCGTGCACTCCCTTATCTATTTGATCTTTTTATCATGTTCATGGGTTAAAAGGAAATTTTCAATTCGTTAAAATTACGTGAAACTAAAATTATCTGGTTATATGTTGTAAAAAGCAAAAGACCTTTTTGCAGGATAATACATGAAGTACCCGGTTAGGTAATGTAGATGGTTGTCGATAGCCCGATAGTAATTGTATTGTCTACATGTATGCGTTATTAAAAATTCTTTTACTTGTAAATTTATTTAATTAAAGTGTACAAGATTACACATTTAATGACAATATTTTATAAATGTAATGACAATATAAAACAATTTTTTATTAATGTATGGACAATAAATAATTTGTATGATACATTTTTAGTGGAGAAACGGAATAGGTATAAGTAACCAATAGTTAAGGAAGAAGTTTAGAGTTTTTTGGATCATTCCAGAAGACGCTTAATTTTTCATTATAATTAAAAGCGTTTTCAAAATTCATCAAAGGAGTTTATACAAATGACAGTAAAACTTGTAGTAGTTGGTGGTGGATCGAGTTATACACCTGAGATTATTGAAGGGATAATTCGTCGCCATGATTCATTCCCTGTTACAGATATTGTTCTAGTTGATATTGAAGCTGGGAAGGAAAAACTCGAGATTATCGGTAATCTGGCACAACGCATGATAGAAAAATCCAATAAACCTATTAATCTATCGTGGACATTAGATCGTAGAGAAGCGCTTAAACAAGCTGACTTTGTTTCAACACAGATAAGAGTAGGAGGTTTAGCTGCTCGTTCAAAGGATGAACGAATCCCATTAAGTCACGGATTTATTGGTCAGGAAACAAATGGGGCTGGAGGAATATTTAAGGCCTTTCGTACCATACCAGTATTATTGGATTTGGCAAAAGATGTTCATGAAATTTGTCCCAATGCGTGGATTATAAACTTTACAAATCCTGCTGGAATCGTTACAGAAGCATTATTGAAACATTCACCACATAAGAAGGTTATTGGTGTTTGTAATATTCCATACAATATGCGCCATTCAACAGCAGAAATATTGGATGCCGATCCAAATGACGTATTAATTGAATTTATTGGGATGAACCATTTTGTTTTCGGTAAGAAGGTATATGTCAATGGAATAGATCGTACCAAAGAAGTTTTGGAGAAGTTAAGCGGCGATTTAGATTACTCACCTGCAAACATTGTTAATTTAGGCTGGTCGAAGACATTCATTGAAGCAACTGGACTTCTTCCTAATCCATATCATCAGTATTATTTCCAAACGAAAGAGGTTTTGGAAAAAGATGTGAAAGCATTTAAGGAAAATGGTACTAGGGCTGAGGTTGTGCAAAATTTGGAAACATCTTTATTTAACATCTATAGTAATCCATCATTATATGAAAAACCTAAGGAACTAGAAGAACGTGGTGGTGCTTTTTACAGTGACGTCGCTTGCAGTTTGATGGACTCTATATATAACAACAAACAGGATGTTCAGACTGTAAATACGATTAATAATGGGGCTATTCCAGATCTGCCTGAAGATGCAGTTATTGAAGTAAACTGCATGATTACAAATAATGGTCCAAAACCGATTTCTGTAGGTGCATTGCCACATACAGTGAAAGGCCATATTTATCAAATGAAGGCATTTGAAGAGTTAGTGATTCGGGCAAGTATATCTGGAGATTACAACGATGCATATACAGCAATGGTTATGAATCCACTTCTTGCAAACGAAAAAGGTAGTAAGGTTGTGCTTGATGAGTTATTAGAAGCACATAAATCATATTTACCACAATTTAAATCAAGGGGGAATTAGAATGAATAAGTTCATTGAAATTGCTGGTCGTATTGGATCACAACGTCATCTAGTAGCAGTGCGTGATGGATTCGTTGCGATTATGCCTTTAATTATTGTTGGTTCATTAGCAATCCTGATTAATAACTTTCCGCCATTTGGAAGTTTCAATTTCGTAGAATGGATGAATGGTATTTTTGGAGACGGTAATTGGCAGGCAGTTGGGGGAAGTATTTGGAATGGAACCTTTGCTGTATTGGGACTTTTAGTTTCGTTTTCTATCGCTTATAATTTAGCTAAGTCCTATGATGTTGATGGCTTATCAGCAGGTCTAATATCTGCTGGGGGCTTCATTATGCTCGTCCCATGGACTGAGGATGGTGGCTTGAATGCAGCATGGTTGGGGACACAAGGGTTATTCGTCGGAATTATTCTTGCATTAGTATTAACGGAATTATTCAGAATCTTAATAAAATCAAAAATGACAATTAAAATGCCAGAAGGTGTTCCTGAAGGAGTAACTCGTTCTTTTAAAGCTTTAATTCCTGCAGTAATTATACTCATCATTCTTGGTTTCTTCCAAGCATTGATGAATGTATTTGCAGAGCAAAGCGTGTTTGAGGTTATTTTTAATGTAATTCAAGAACCATTACAGGGGTTAGGAAATACGCTGCCTGCAGCAATGGTTGTCTCATTCCTTAATCATTTACTATGGTTCTTTGGTTTACATGGTACGAATATTATTGGATCCGTTATTGAACCATTATATTTACCATTAATTGAACAAAATTTAGATCTATTTAAGGGTGGAATGTCCGCATTTGAAGTACCAAATATTGTAACAAAGCCATTCCTTGACTCATTCGTGTTCATGGGGGGATCTGGTACCACAATTGCCTTATTAATTGCTATCTTTATTGTCATCCGTAGAGAAAAGAATCACCCTTATCGTCAAGTGGCAAAGTTATCTGCACCAGCAGGGTTATTTAACATTAACGAGCCAGTAATATTTGGTTTGCCAATTGTTTTGAATCCTGCAATGTTAATTCCTTTTATTTTGATACCGGTTACGTTAACTGTTACGTCATATATAGCATTGGCGACTGGACTAGTTCCAAGAACAGTAGCGATCTTGCCGTGGACAACGCCACCAATATTAAGCGGTTACTTAGTAACTGGAGGAAGCTGGCGTGGAATTGCCTTACAGGTATTTAATTTAACGCTTGCTGTACTTATGTATATACCGTTTATAATGGCAGGAGTTAGAACACTAAGACAACGAAAAGAGGGTTAATACAATGGAAACAACAGAAGATGTTCAAATGTTATCTTTCCAAATTATTTTACATGCTGGAAATGCAAGGTCACATGCGATGGAAGCAATTTCTCATGCAAAGGCATACCAGTTCAACGAGGCACGTCAAAAGATTGAAGCGGCTGATAAAGAATTTAATGACGCACACCATATGCAAACAAAACTGTTACAGGAAGAAGCAGATGGAAAACAAACGAATTTATCCGTAATATTGATCCATGCGCAGGATCATTTAATGACGGCTATGACAGTGAAAGACTTAGCGGTTGAAATGATAGACATGTATGAGAAAATACAAACATTGGAGGGATAATAAAATGAAAATTATACTAGTTTGTTCAGCGGGGATGTCAACGTCTATGCTTGTTAAAAAAATGAAGCAGGCAGCTGAGGAGCGGAATCTAGATGCAGAAATAAATGCAGTTGCTGAATCACAGTTAAAAAATGAATTAGATAATCTAGACGTTGTATTAATTGGTCCACAGGTTCGCTATTTAGAAAAGAAAATCAAAGAACAGGTTGAACCACATGGCATTGCCGTCGATGTAATCGATCAAATGGCATACGGCATGATACAAGGTGATAAAGTTTTAGATCAGGCAGTAGAGCTTGCAAAATAATTTCATACATGAAAGGAATAGCTGCCTGTTTTCTGAAGCGATGGATTACAGCGCAGCTATTTTTTTATCGTCTAGGAAATAGTGAAATTTGCCAATGTGGAAAATAGGCGCGTTTTGGACCGCGTACAGCCCCAGCCCCCAGAACTAGGCGACATTCATGTTGTTTGGTCGTATAGCATTTTAAAGGGATTTATTAGTCTGCTAAAGATGAGCTATCAGAGTTTTCTTATTTAGACCTTTACAATTTATACCAATCTTGTTAAGCTGTTTTTGTTAGAAAATTTAATAGGAAATGTTACAGCACTAGGGGAGCTATTTGGAATAGCTGAGAAAGACGTATTCGTTTTGACCCTCTGTACCCGAACAGGATAATGCCTGCGTGGGAAAGTGTGGTCACCAAGGCTACATAAATGTTGACTGCATTCACAAGGAATGCAGTTTTTAATTTAATGTATAGCAAATCGTTCTCTGTTTTGCAGGTAGTCAGTCTAGTTTTGATCTCGATAGCTCTTTCTATGTGCTGGAAGTCGATTTCTTATTGGGAGGCGATTTTCATGCATGAACAATGGGGATTTTTAGAAAATGTACCACATGATGCTTCCATTAATATGGCATTAGATGAAGCCTTGCTTCATTGGCATTATGAAGGGAAAATACCGCCGACATTACGGTTTTATCGATGGATGAAACCGACACTTTCGATTGGTCATTTTCAAAAAGTAGATGGAAAAATTGACTTAGAAGGTGTACAAAAACATCAATGTCAGTTTGTACGCAGAATGACAGGTGGAAGTGCGGTATTGCATGATGATGAATTAACATACAGTATTGTTATTTCTGAGGATCATCCTATGATAGCTTCTTCGATTCGCCAAGCTTATTATGATTTGTCGAAAGGAATTCTAAAAGGTTATCAAAACTTAGGAATAGAAGCAACCTACGCTGAATCATTTTCCAAGGAGAGAAGTAGTATTTGCTTCGAGCGGCCTGCTTTTTATGAAATGGTTGCAGATGGTAAAAAACTCTCAGGAAATGCACAAACTAGAAAAAAAGGGGTACTGCTTCAGCATGGATCGATACCGATAACCATGAACATTGATTTGCTGTTCGATCTATTTTTATTTCCTTCAGACAAATTGAAAGAAAGAAAAAAACAAGGCTTTTGGAAAAAAGCAACAACAATTAATCAGTTAACAAATCAAGCGCATTCGTACGAAACAATTAAACCTGCTTTTATGGAGGGGTTCTCGAAAGGACTAAACATTAAGCTAGAGCCTTTTTCATTAACGAAAAATCAATGGGATGAAGTATATAAACTTGCTGAAACAAACTATTCTGATGAGAACACGAGAAAAGGAGCGGTCACCCATGCCTAAAGATCAGACGTATATTCGAAAGCCTGAATGGTTAAAAACAAAGTTAAATACGAATAAATCATACAGAGGACTAAAAAAACTAATGCGTGATAATCGCTTAAACACTGTATGTGAAGAGGCACGTTGCCCGAATATTCATGAATGCTGGAGTGAAAGAAAAACAGCTACCTTTATGATTCTTGGAGATACATGTACACGAGGATGCCGTTTTTGTGCTGTAAAGACTGGACTGCCAAATGAACTGGATTGGGGAGAGCCAGAAAGAGTTGCGGATTCTGTTGTTGTAATGGGGCTTAGACATGTTGTTGTAACAGCAGTTGCTCGCGATGACTTAAACGATGGTGGTGCTGCCGTTTTTGCTGAAACTGTTCGAGCAGTACGAAGAAAAAATCCTGGCTGTACTATCGAAATTCTACCTTCTGATATGAAGGGTGACTATGATAGTCTGCATACACTTATGGATAGTGCTCCAGATATTTTTAACCATAATATTGAAACGGTAAGGAGATTAACAAAACGTGTACGTGCTAGAGCGATGTATGACCGTTCCTTGCAGCTACTTCAACGGGTAAAAGAAATTGCTCCAAACACACCAACAAAATCTAGTATTATGGTAGGTTTAGGAGAAGAAAAAGAGGAGATTATTCAAGCGATGGATGATCTGTTAGCACATCAGGTAGACATTGTAACAATTGGTCAATACTTACAACCAACTAAAAAACATTTAAATGTAGAGCGTTATTATCATCCTGATGAGTTTAAAGAGCTGAAGGAAATAGCTATTAATAAAGGCTTCAGGCATTGTGAGGCAGGTCCATTAGTTCGTTCTTCCTATCATGCAGATGAGCAAGTAACACAAGCTTCTGCACAGCGTCGAATTAATTATATGAAGGGCTATGAAAAACAGGAAAATAAGGAAGTCGACTTCACTTTTTAACTTCATCATGATACGTTATCATGAAACTTCTTGTATCTGTTTTTCGTAATAAGAATAGTCAAGAGATTCAGACCTATGAAGTGAATAGAAATGGAGCGTATACAGATGAATGCTGTAACAATAAAGCAACTAGCAAAGCAATTTAGTTTGGAAGTATTGGCAGGAAAAGACCAATTGAACCGAACGATAACAAAAGCTAGAACGCATCGGCCTGGATTGGAGTTTATTGGATACTTTGATTTCTTTCCGATGGAACACGTTCAAGTATTGGGAAGAAAAGAAATTACCTACTTACATCAATTATCACATGAGGAGCGGCAGCTACGTATCGGTAACATCGTAAACTATCATCCACCTTGTTTTATTGTTACATCAAATCAAGAGGGATTAACGTATTTGACTAGATTTTGCAAGCAAGAAGGTATTCCATTATTACGTACGAAGGAAGCGACATCTACATTTATGGATAAATATGATGCTTATATGGTAAAGGCATTAGCTCCTGAGACTGCTGTTCACGGTGTATGTGTTAATATTTTTGGACTTGGTATATTGATTCGTGGTAAATCTGGAATTGGTAAAAGCGAGATTGCCCATGCCTTAATTGGTCGAGGACATCGGCTTGTAGCAGATGATATGGTTGTCTTAAAAAAATTAGGACCAGAAACATTACTCGGTACACATAATGGTACAAATAAGGAATTTCTTGCACTACGAAGCATTGGGCTCTTAAATGTGGTAAGACTGTATGGTAGAAAGGCATTTCAAGAGGAAACTCGTATTGCTCTTGATATTGAGCTGGCAGCGTGGCAAAAGAATGAGTTAAATAATGAATTAGAAGTAGCTACGGAAACTAGTGATTATATGGGGGTAACAATTCCTCGTATTGAAATACAGCTACAGCCTGGTCGTGATGTTGTCGGCTTAATTGAAGCGGCAGCAAATAATTGGTATTTACAGCAGCAAGGATATAGTGCTGCGGAAGAATTTATTCAACGTTTAGATTCTGATCGGACAGAAACAGAAGAGTAAAAATAGATAGAAGTCCTTCTATCATAGAAGGATCAAGAGACTGAGACAAAAGAATGAAGAAACAATCAAAAAACGAACGATAATTGGTTGAAATTAATTATTGTTCGTTTTTTGATCAAAATTATTAATTCAGCACCTGAAATAAGCGAGACTCCAGCGGGAACAGTACGCGTCCGCAGATCCACTTGGTAAGGTGTTTTTCTTTACCAAGTTAGCTAAGGCCGGCCTGCGGAAAGCGCGTATATTTTCACGGTGCGGCGATGATACTCCTATTGATAACATGATTATTCGTATTTTGAGTAAAGAAGGTGTGCTTATTCCAGAAAACCATTACACGTCATGTGTGGGAAGTAGCGATAGAACAGGTTCAAAGGAACTGGATTTATAATCAAAGTAAGTGGATGTATCCGAATGAGAAAAGAGAAGTGGAACGTAGCTACGCAGATTCAGAAGAACTGCATGGGCTGCGTTATTGTCGTTTCCTCGGAAAGCGAGTGGTATTCCGTTCGCCTACGAAAAAAGTCTTGTAGAAAACACAAAAGGTTCTCTACAAGCTAAACCTCCTACCATATCAAGGAGGTTTTTATACGTTATGGAACCATTAAAAATAAAGAAATAACAGAAATAAGTGGGATGGCCATTGTTAACATTAGGCTGATCATCGAAAAGTTGTTTACAGCCGATTTGGAATTTTCCTCCACATCTACTTTTCTCTGCATAAAAATAAAGAAAGCAGCAAATAACATGAAAAACACAATAATTATTCCAGGGACATATAAAGTAGAAACATCAGAAACAGGGGCTAGCTTTGAAAAGCCGTATATAATGAGAATAATTGGAATGGCTTCGCTTATAGCTACACCTAACATCATATTTGTTTGTACTTTACCTTGCTGTCTAGGATCCTTTTTAAGCTTTTCAACGTTTATTTTAAATAGAATTAAAATGGGAAATACAGCGAATGCTGCTGCAGCGACAAAAACATAGGGAATCACTGTCTCATCCTCCTTACCTCTAGTAAAAATGCTAAAACCAGCTTACCATGTACTATGAAGTTCCACAATAAGATTTGCTAAAAACTGCTATTATTCGATATAATTTAAGCTGGTCTTATCTGAATTGAAAATAATTATAATCCAGCTAGGAAAGTCATCTAGGATACTTAGGAGAATTCTATGTTTAATTACTTGGATTTATGGATTGCGTTTTTAATAGCACTCTTAACTGCTTTTTTACTTACATATCCAGTGAAAAAATTTGCTATGTTTATTGGAGCTGTCGACTTACCGAATCATCGTAAAATACATACGAAGGTGACACCTCGTTTAGGTGGACTTGCTATATTTTTAGGAACGATAGCTGGGATGATTTATTTACATCCTATGCATCCACATTTACCAGAAATTGCTGCAGGTGCTGTTGTAATCATTCTTACAGGTGCTTTAGATGATCGGTTCAGCATTCGACCAGTTGTAAAGCTGACGGGCCAGCTAATTGCTGCTACATTTCTCGTATCTGCTGGGCTGATTATAGAAAGACTGACATTGCCATTTTTCGGTACTGTGGAGTTAGGTTTTATTAGCGTTTTTGTCACTGTAGTCTGGGTGGTAGGTATTACAAATGCAATCAATTTAATTGATGGCTTAGATGGGCTGGCAACGGGAGTTACGACAATCGCATTGATCAGCATATTTATTATGGCATTAATTGATGCGCAAGTTCTTGTAGCTTACATATGTGTAGTGTTGATAGGCAGTAATCTTGGCTTTCTTTATCATAATTTCTATCCAGCAAAGATTTATATGGGAGATACGGGATCTAATTTTCTTGGATATATGATTGCCGTAGTGTCGATGCTTGGTTTATTTAAAAATATTGCTCTATTCAGCTTTATTATTCCAATTATCGTTCTAGCAGTGCCGATTTTTGATACGTTATTTGCTATTGTTCGAAGAGCATATAATAAAGAGAATATAATGATGGCAGATAATAAGCATATACATTATCAACTGCTACACGCAGGCTATAGCCATCGCAAAACAGTGCTAATAATTTACGCATTTAGTGCCTTGTTTGGTGCAATGGCAATTTTATTTTCCAATGCGAGTATTACCACAGCCTTTGTTATTACTTTTTTTGTACTTATTCTCCTGCATGTATTTGCAGAAATGGCGGGTATTGTAATGGGGGGAAAGCGCCCAATGCTTGACTTATTACAGAGGCTATTCAAGAAGAGAAAAGTAGATAAAGATAATACGTAAATCATAAGCTTTTGTTATTTAAGCAAAGTTTACTATAATGGGATAGAATAAAGATAGAAATTCTTTACTGACATATAGATTAGAAAGGAATGGCATATATATGCAAAAACAGCAAATTGGTGTAATTGGGTTAGCGGTTATGGGAAAAAATCTTGCGCTAAATATTGAAAGCCGTGGGTACTCTGTTGCCGTATACAATCGCTCTGTAGATAAAACAGAAGCATTTTTAGAAGATGAAGCAACAGGAAAAAATTTCATAGGTGCGAAGACAATAGAGGAATTTGTGAATTCCCTTGAAAAGCCAAGAAAAATCTTGCTAATGGTAAAAGCAGGACCTGCTACAGACGCAACTATCGAATCATTGAAGCCTTATTTAGAAAAAGGTGACATTTTAATTGATGGTGGAAATACACTGTATGAAGATACGATTCGCAGAAATAAGGCACTTGAAGAAACAGGTATTCATTTTATTGGAACAGGCGTATCTGGTGGCGAAGAAGGTGCGCTAAAAGGTCCATCTATTATGCCTGGTGGACAAAAGGAAGCCTATGAGCTTGTGGCACCAATTTTTGAGGCGATTTCTGCTAAGGTAGACGGAGCAGCTTGTACGACATACATTGGTCCAGATGGTGCCGGGCACTATGTGAAAATGGTTCATAATGGTATTGAATATGGTGATATGCAACTAATTTCCGAGGCTTATTACATATTGAAGCATGTACTAGGGCTTAATGCAGATGAGCTTCATGAGGTTTTCTCTGAATGGAATAAAGGTGAATTGGACAGTTATCTAATTGAGATTACAGCTGATATTTTTACAAAGAAAGATGAAGATACCGGCCAACCACTAGTTGATGTTATTCTCGACACTGCTGGACAAAAAGGAACTGGTAAATGGACAAGTAAGAATGCATTGGATTTAGGTGTTCCACTTCCATTGATTACCGAGTCAGTGTTTGCTCGCTTTATTTCAGCAATGAAAGATGAACGTGTAAAAGCAAGTAAACAATTGCAAGGTCCTGATGTACCATTTGCAGGTGATAAACAAGCACTAATTGAAGCTGTTCGAAAAGCACTATATATGAGTAAAATCTGCTCTTATGCACAAGGGTTTGCTCAAATGCGTGCCCAATCCGACGAAAATGATTGGGGTTTACGCTATGGTGATATCGCCATGATATGGAGAGGTGGTTGCATCATTCGTGCGCACTTCTTGCAAAAAATTAAAGAAGCTTATGATCGTGAACCACAACTAGCTAATTTAATGCTCGATCCTTATTTTAAAGAAATTGTCGAAGGCTACCAAGGAGCTTTACGAGAAGTCGTAGCTACAGCTGTTAAGCATGGTATTGCTGTACCAGCATTTTCAAGTGCAATAGCTTATTATGATAGCTATCGTTCTGCAGATTTACCAGCTAATCTCTTACAGGCACAACGAGATTACTTTGGTGCTCACACCTATCAGAGAAAAGATAAAGAGGGCGTCTTCCATACGAATTGGCTATAAATAGATTACCCATTACGGGAATTATAAAGGATGATCAGCTGTCCATCAAACATGACTAATTATCAGAAAGTCTCTATATCCTGTGGACGATGCTTAGCTTGTTTGAGAACAAAAGTCATTCAGCTTTTCCGAAAAATCAATATGCCACACGGAAACATCATTGATAATTTCTCCCACGGCATAAAAGTAAATAAGAAACAATAAAAAGAACTAAAATGATGTACGGCACCCCAAAAGTTAGAGTGAAATCTATCTTTTGGGGTGTTTCTTTATGGCTTATATATAGTGATCCATATAAATTAATGGTAGTAAGAGCATATCAAAAGGGTTATTTAGAATATGACATGTTGGCTAAGAAGTATGGAATAACAAGGAGTTCCCCATTTAAACGGCAAAAGAAGGGTGCATTTTTTCTCCGTGCAATGTACGGCTACCCAATCTTTCCTGCGGGAACAGCATGAGCCAGAAGCTTCATTTAGTAATGTTTTTTTCTTTACCAAGTTAGCTTGATAAGTGCCAACGTGAAGCGAGCCTATTTCAGGTTACGTCGTGGATTTCCTACTATATTAATAATACCGTACAAGTCTATCTACCATTTGAATGTAGAAAAAGTAATAGAAACATGACAAAATATTGGAGGTTTATGTTGTTTTTCGTCGAATTACCAAGAATTTCTATAACTTTAACACTAGGACTTTTGATACTGGCTTAATATTCGGAAATTTACTATGATTGTTAATATCTGAATATTAAGTCTTAGTTTATTCAGAGGAAGGAGGCTAGAGTCACGATTCTAGTAAACTACCAAATTAATAAGGGGGAGAATGTATGAAGGGGAAACCAATGCTAAAAAGGTCTTTTATCATCTTATTTGTGCTATTACTCGCATTCAGTAACTTTTCCACAGCTAGTGCAATGGGCCAATTATCTGGACAAACCAAGAAAAAAGCTGATTTAACATCAGAGAAATTGACAGAAACAGAAAATCCAGATAAAGAAGTACGTGTTATCGTTGAAGTGAAAGATAAGCCAGCTATTGAAGTGGCTACAAAAAAAGGCATAAAATTTAATAGTCTTGCAGAAAGTGAGAAAAAGAAACTGGAGATAGATGCCAAAGCAAAGCAAAAAACGATTAAATCAGAAATGAAGCAACAAAAAGTGGAAGCAAAATACTTACAAGAATTTACAACTGTCGTTAATGGCTTTAGTGCAGAGGTAAAACAGGGCGACCTCAAAAAAATAAAGGACATACCAAATGTAAAGAAGGTGCACGTAGTTAATGAGTATGAACGCCCAATTGCTAAGCCTGAAATGAAATACAGTAAAGAATTAGTAGAAGCCCAACAGGCTTGGAGGGATTATGGCTATAAAGGAGAAGGAATGGTTGTCGGTATCATTGATACGGGCATCGATTCTACTCATCAAGATATGGTTTTATCAGATGCAGACACGGCTGCATTAACCGAAGAGGCAGTCAATGAAACCATTGATGAGGAAGGGTTACCTGGGAATTTTTATACCGATAAGGTTCCTTATGGCTATAACTATATGGATGAAAATGATGAAATTCGTGAGATACATGCAGAAGCAAATTATCACGGTATGCACGTTGCTGGTACAGTAGGTGCCAATGGTGATGAAGAAAATGGTGGGGTGCTAGGAATTGCACCAGAAGCTCAGTTGTTAGCCTTAAAAGTATTCGGAAATGACCCAGAAATGCAATATACGTATGGTGATGTTTATGTGAAGGCGATTGATGATGCCATTAAATTAGGGGTAGACGCATTAAATATGAGCCTTGGGTCTACAGCAGGTTATGTTGATCCAGACTCACCAGAACAGCAAGCAGTTGCTCGTGCGGTAGATAATGGCGTATTAATGTCAATTTCTGCTGGGAACTCTGCTTTATTTGCCGATGGATATTTTTACCCGTATGCATCTAATCCTGATTATGGTTTAGTAGGATCACCTGGTGTTTCTTATGAATCTTTACAAGTTGCTTCCTATGAAAACACGTTTATGGAAGTAGACCAATTAGGTTATACCATTGATGGAGAAGCAGGCTCTGCAGCATTTTTGTCAGCTGGTCAGACAAGCCCGCCTGAGGATGGATCATCGTTTGAACTAGTTGATGCAGGACTAGGATATCCGGAAGACTTTGAAGGAAAAGATCTCTCAGGTAAATATGCACTCATTCAACGTGGAGAGCTTGCATTTACCGAAAAAGCATTAAATGCGCAAGAAGCAGGGGCTACTGGTGTTATTATTTATAATAATACAGACGGTGTTGTGAATATGGCTTCAGAGGCATCCATTACGATTCCACAATTATTTATGTTGAAAAGTGATGGGGATCAACTTGCAGAAGCATTAGCAAATGGACAAGCTGTTTCAGTAGAATTCTCAGGAGAAACAACGACGATAGATAATCCAGATGCTGGGAAAATGAGTGCTTTTTCTTCCTGGGGTCTTACGCCGAATCTCGATTTTAAACCGGAAATTACAGCACCAGGTGGACAAATTTATTCTACATTAAATGATAATGAGTACGGATTAATGAGCGGAACTTCCATGGCTGCTCCTCATGTATCTGGTGGAAGTGCATTAGTTCTGCAACGTGTGGATGAGGAATTTGGTTATGAGCAAGCAGATCGTGTTAATCTCGCAAAAAATTTAATGATGAATACATCTGATCAAGTATATTTTGAAGAAGAACCTGTATCACCACGTCGACAAGGTTCAGGATTAATGCAACTCCATGCAGCATTATCAACACCAGTAGTTGTAACAGAAGCAGAAACCAATGAAGCTAAAGTTGCTTTAAAAGAAATTTCTGGTGATCAAGTATCATTTGAACTTACTGCACAAAACTTCAGTGATGAAGCGGTAACCTATGATGTTGAGTCAAATGTACAAACGGATACACCAGTTGATGGAGGTGGTGTGATTGTCACTGCACCAAATATGTTCCCATCAAATGATTTAGGTGACTTAGCGACAATTAATGGAGATCAAGACGCTACCATAGAAGTGCCAGCAAATGATTCAACAACCTTTACAGTAACTATTGATGTGAGTTCGGTAGATGATTCACTTGCAGAAATATTTACGAATGGATATTGGTTAGAAGGATTTGTTACGTTAACGGATCCAACAGATACGAACCCTGAATTAACTGTCCCATATGTAGGGTTCAAAGGTGAGTGGGATAATGCACCTATTTTTGATGAGCCTGTATGGGATGATGATTCCTTTTATGAAATGACTTCTGTCGTTACATCATTAGGTAAAGATGACTCAGGAGAAATGCAATATGGCTACCTTGGTGAAGATTTAGCTACAGGTGAAGTAGATCCTGAAAAGATTGCTTTCTCACCAAATGGTGATGGCGTGCAGGATGATGCATTAATGATGCTATCTTTCTTAAGGAACGCAAAAGATGCAAAATTCACGGTCTTAGATGAGGATGGCAAAAAAGTACGTACCATTAGATTAGAATCAGAATTAGTGAAAAACTATTATGATTCAGGTGCAGGTCCTTATTACTCTATTTCTGCTGATCGTGCATGGGATGGGAAAATAAAAGGAAAACCAGCTCCTGAGGGTAACTATTATCTACAAGCAGAGGGAGTCATTGATTATGAGGGTGCGGAATGGCAAACACTAAGACTTCCAGTAATATTAGATACTACTGCTCCAGAGGTAGAGGCATCTTATAGCTTTGATGAAGAGCTTCTCACCGTACATGCAGAAGATACGGAAGGTGGAAGTGGCGTAGCTTATTGGGATGTTCTTGTAAACGGAGAATCTGTATTGGAAGAACCATATGTAAATGGTGAAACAGAACATACGTTGACGGATGTAGATGAAGATGCAACGATTACAGTCGTAACGGCTGACTATGCAGGTAATGAAGTAGAAGCGGAAGCAGAAATGATAGAACCTGATAAAACGGTTCCTGATCTTCACTTATTAACTCCAGAAATGAATAGTGCTGATGCAGATAAAGAAGTCGTATTCTCTGGGTATGTTACGGATGAGTCTGGTGTAAAAGAAGTAACCATTGACGGGGAAAAAGCAGAGCTTGTTTACAACGAGGAAGAAGAACGTTACGATTTTTCAATGCCGGTATCTCATAAGAAAGATGGTTACTATTTTAAGCATATTAAGGCAGTAGATAATGTTGGAAATGAAACGGAAATAGGTAGAAGATACTTTGTTGATTCTTCGAAAGCAAAGTTAAAAATAAAAGGCAAAAAGAAAACGAAAGAAGATCATATTACATTAACTGCAAAAGTGAAAGATAATTTCGATGACATTAATTTATATGTTGATGGAGATCATGTTTATACACATGAACTATCTAAACCATACGGTAAGAAGAAATTTAATGAAGAGATTGAGGTAGAATTAGATTTAGAAGATGGAGAAAATGTCTTCGAGTTTAAAGTAGTTGATCTAGCAGGACATGAAACGGTTGAAACCTATACGGTAACTAAACGGACTGGAGATACAGATAGTGTGAAGGATAGCTTATTTGGACATCTCTTCGATAAACTGTGGTCCATATTCGGTAATTTTTGGGAAATCTTTGGTTAAACAATCACTAACTGATGCGTAAGGGAATGACAAACAATCGGGTTCTAATAATTCTAGAATCCGATTGTTTATTTTTATTCGTAAAAAGCCCCACTTCAAGTTTTCTTAAGAAATTAACCCACATATAACTGGCAGTAATGCTCCCCTAATGATTGAAGTTTCACTTTATAAAGTGTAAGTGACCCATCAAAGCTTGTGTGGTGAGCTGACTTGAAAACCACCTTTTACGCTCTTTCAAAGGTATAACAACTACCGTCGTTGAATTGAACCTATAGGAGAGCGTGGATCGATAGAAGCGTGGGGGCTTTAGAGAGGAATGAAGGGAAAAGGAACTAATGAAAGTTTGACATTGTATCGTGGTAGCGTATTCGAATCCAATAGTATCCTGTTATAATAGAAGAAAAGAATTTATGTAAAGGACGTTAAGCAATGAAATGGAAACCGGACCGCATGGCAAAAAAGCCTATTTATAAACAAATTGCTGATTATATTGAGAGTGGAATAGATGACGGAACGTTTCTGGCTGATAAGCCTTTGCCATCTGAGCGCACACTGGCAAACGATCTACAGGTAAATAGAAGTACGATAGTGGCGGCTTATGATGAATTGCAAGCAAACGGTTTGATAGAAAGAAAAAAAGGTAGCGGGACGACAATTAGTAGAGATATATGGGGAATGGAAAAGAAAAGGATTCCAAATTGGAACAGATATATAGAAGCCGGCTCCTTTCTACAAAACCTTCCTATAACACAACGACTTCGGGAGGAGATGACGGAAGAGGATATAATTAATTTAGCCAGTGGTGAGTTATCTGAAGGATTATTTCCAACAACTACGTTAAAGGAAATCGCTGGTTCAGGGGAATTTCCAGAAACGCTTGGGTATGATCATCCATTAGGTAATGAGAAATTAAGAGAGACAATTGCCGCACATGTGAAAGAATATAAAGCAATTAATACTAATCCTTCTTCTATTTTAATTACCTCAGGTGCACAGCAAGCATTGCATCTTGTTGTTCAATGTCTGTTAAAGGCAGGTGATACTGTGGCTATCGAGGACCCTTCATATAGTTACCATTTACCAGTTTTTCAAACAGCTGGAGTTAAAACATTACCGCTACCTGTTGGGAAGCATGGGATTAATCCAGATGATTTAGTTTCATTACTAAAGGTACACAAGATAAGAATGATTTTTTTAAATCCTATCTTTCAGAACCCTACAGGAACAATATTGAACTACAGCGGTCGGCAAAGAGTTATTGACATCTCTGCTAAATTTGGAATTCCAATTATTGAAGATGATCCTTACAGCTTAACGTCATTTAATGGGGAAAAAATGAGTACATTAAAATCAATGGATCTCAATGGGAATGTGCTTTACATTAGTTCCTTGTCTAAAATAGTTGCCTCTGGTTTACGAATTGGTTGGATTATTGGACCAAGAGCTGTTATTGAAAGATTGTCAGATGCTAAGCAACAGCTTGATTTTGGTCATAGTGCATTTTCTCAAAGGATCGCGGATAAATTCCTCCAGCCTGTTTATTTCAATCCTCATATGAAGCGCTTAAGGCGGCAATTAGCTAATAGGAGAGACCAGATCATATCCAGTTTGCAATTTCATATAGGTGATTATGTTACTTTTTATGCTCCTGAGGGGGGAATTCATTTGTGGTGTAGAATTCCTACCAAAATTAATGAGATGCACTTACTTGAAGAAGCGATTCGAAGAGGGGTTATTTATTTGCCAGGTAGCGCCTTGGGCACACGAAGTACGTATATTCGCTTTACATTTGCGAAAGAAGATGAAGCACGAATCGATCAAGGTATTAAACGATTTTCTGAAGCGCTAAAACATTTCTTATAGTATAGGAAATTATAAAATTTGAGCCTATGTATAATTATAGGGCGTGTTGAGTCGTGTCCAGCTCCAGCACCCAGAAGCGTAGCGACTTTACGTATCGCCCTGCGATAAGTCATCATGGGCTTGCAAGCGCACCGTGATTCCTTTATCTCCGTTGACTCGCTCCAGTCGCTACGTTTCTCATCGGGTGAAAGTTAAGAAAGTATAAAATCAGTGCAATGACTGTGTTAAGCCAAGTAGTTATTTTGAAATGTTTGATGTATATTGG